>JAZUAY010000199.1:0-9213 GCA_045638205.1 Bacilli bacterium | reverse complement strand
TAAAAATCTTTTTTTGTTTTTTATTAATATTTTCTAATTGAATAGTTTCTTTCATAGTTAGTCTCCTATTTAAAAATACTTATAAATTAATTATACTTTTTAAAAGTAATTTTTTCAAGAATAAAGAAGAAAAAAAGCTGCTACTTAACAGCTTAATTTTTATGTTTTGGTACTTGTTGAGTAATACAATGAATGTTTCCTCCACCTAGAAGAATTTCTCTTGCATAAATTGCTTCTACTCTTCTATCTGGATATAATTTTCTAATTGTTTCTATAGCATCTTTATCATGTGGATCGTTAAATATTGGCATAGCCACAAATCCATTTCCAACATAATAATTTATATAACTTGCTGCAAGACGATCTCCAGGCATTCTAGGAAGTGTTCCATCTACACTATCAACACCTTTACTTTCAGCTTCTGTTATTAAAATTGGATTTGGTGTATGTATTTTTATGACTTCTAGTTTTCTACCTTTAGCATCTGTTTCGTTTGATAAATATTCATAAGCTGCTCTGCTTCTTTCATATTGAGGATCATTTTCATCATCAGTCCATGCTAAAACTATAACACCAGGTCTAACAAACTGACACATATTATCTACATGTCCATTTGTCTCGTCATTATATATTCCTTCTTTTACCCATAAAACTTTTTCGGCATTAAGATATTTCTTTAAAGTTTCTTCTATTTCTTCTTTAGTCATATCTTTATTTCTACCATCTGATAATAAACATTCTTCAGTTGTTAAAATTGTTCCTTCTCCATCTGTATGAATTGAACCGCCTTCTAAAATAAAATCATCTAAACGATATCTATCGCATCTTTCAATTTCACACATTTTGCTAGCGATTTTATCATCGCTATCCCATGGGAAATACAATCCATCTACAAGTCCTCCCCAGGCATTGAAACTCCAGTCAATTCCACGCAAATTTCTTTCATCATTTACAACAAATGTTGCTCCACAGTCTCTTACCCATGAATCATCATTACTCATTTCAACAATTCTAACCTCGCTATCAAGCATTGCTCTTGCATTAGAATATTGAGAATTACTAACAATCATTGTAACTGGTTCATATTTTACAATAGTGTTAGCAAGAGATGCAAAAACTGCTTGTGCAGGTTTTGCTCCAAGTCTCCAGTTATCAGGTCTTTCAGGCCAAATTATATAAGTACCATCATGTTCTTCAAATTCACCCGGCATTCTAAAGCCATCATTTTTTGGTGTAGTTTCTAATTTTTTTGACATAATATTTACTCCTTAACTCCAAATGCTAATATTTCTTGAATTATAATTGAAATAATAAGTGCAACAATTAGTGGCATATTACTACTTATACCTTCCCAAGTAAAATCAATAAACACTGTAAATATTATTCCAAGTAATAATAGAATAAGTGGTACAAAAGTAAATAAATATTGTATAAATTTTCCACCTGGTACTTTATAAACTCTTTCTGTTTTATCTATTTTTCTAAGTTTTAAAAATGCAGGGAATAATGGTAAATAGCTAATAAGTAGTGTTACTACACTAAAACTTAAGAATGTCCAGAATAGTCCTCCAATATCTTCATTAAAGTGACTAACTATTAAGCCTATTACACATATTGCAGCTCCTACTATTGCATTAATATAACTTGCGGCATATGGTACTCCTTCTTTATTTGTTGCACTAAAGATTTTTGGAAGTCCTCCATCATCTGCACAATATTTTGCAACAGAATTAACACCAAAACTCCATGATACAATATTTGCAACCATTGTATAAATAAACATTAATCCTACAATAATTACAATAAAACGAGTAACATCAGCACTAACACCTAAACTTGTTAGTAAAATCATAAATGCTTCAGTAAGTCCTGCTGCTTCAGCATCTTTTGTTGCCATAGCAATATTAATACCAGTTGATGGTAAAATATAGAATATTGCCATTAAAGCACCACCTATAATTAAGGCTTTTGGTATTTCTCTTTTTGGATTTTCCATATCATCAGTAAATGTTGCTACTACTTCAAATCCTAAAAAGTTAAATATAATAATTGAAACAAATGATAATCCTGCAAGATCTAGGCTTGGGAATAAATCTGCTAAACTATGAATTGGATTAGCACTTACTCCTGTTTTAAAGTAAACATAAAATCCTAATAATCCTAAACCAATCATGAACGCAATTTTAAATGCTGTTCCAACATTAACTATCATTTTAGATTCACCTATTCTCTTAGTTCCTAAAAAACCAACTAAGAAACAATAACCCACCTGTAATACTAGTAGCCAAGGCAAAGATAAATTAATATCAAAAATACCCATTAAAACATCAGTAATTGCTACTGCTAAAGATGATATCCAAAGTGGAAAATTAATCCAATAATTCCAAGCAACACGAGCTGCCATCTTTTTACCAAAGGCTCTTTTAACCCAGTCATACATTCCACCTTCACTTGCAAATGTTGAACCAAGTTCTGCAGATATCATACCATATGGTAGACAAAATGCTAAAATTAAGAATATCCACCAAAAATATTGACTATTACCAATTGCAGCGGTTGGAGCAACACTTTCTGCAACTAGTGTGATACAAACGGTCGCTAATATAGCATCAACTAACCTAAACTTTTTCTTCTTTTCCATAATTAAACCCTTTCTATTCTTTATTTAAATATTTATTACATTCCATGCGAGCTTCACGTTCTTTCCCCATAAAATAAACAAGTAATGCTCTCATAGAAGTAAGTCTGTTTTCAGCTTCATCAAAAGCTATTGAGTAACTGCTATCTAAAACTTCATCTGTAACTTCTTCACCACGTGATGCTGGTAAGCAGTGCATAAATTTTACATTTGGACTACATTTTTTAATCATTTCCATATCAACTTGATATTTAGGATAGAATATTTTCATTCTCTCATCCTTTGGCATTTCTTTATCATATAGTCCATACCATACATCAGTATAAATAATATCAGCATCTTTAAGTGCTAAATCCTCATCATCTGTAACCATAAATGTTCCACCAGATGTCCTACAATTTTCTTCACAAATTTCTTTAAAATTATCTTTTAACTGGTAACCTTTTGGTCCAAAATGTACAAAATTTGCACCTAAATGAGTTGTGATCATTGCTAAAGATGCACAAACTTGTGTTGCGTCTCCAACAAAAACAATTTTCAAATCTTCAAATCTTTTACCAATTTGAGGTAAATATTCATAAATTGTTGTAACATCACCTAACTCTTGAGTTGGATGATTATAATCACTCATACCATTGATTACTGGTACTGTTGCATATTCTGCTAGTTTTGCAATAGTATCATGACGATTAACTCTAGCCATTAGAATGTCTACTAGTCTAGACATAACAACTGCTGAATCATATAAAGATTCATGTGCACCTAATTGAATCTGTCCTGGTGCTAGATACTGTGCATGACCTCCAAGCTGTGTCATTGCTGTTTCAAAAGACATTCTTGTTCTAGTTGATGCTTGTTCAAATATCATACCTAATGATTTATGATATAAAACATTCAATGGATAGCCAGCTTTAAGTACCTTTTTCATTAAAAGTCCTAAATCAACTAAATTAAGAAGTTCTTCTTTTGTAAAGACTTGCGTATCAACATAATCCTTCTTATTTTCCATAATCCCTCCTATTATTATTTATTATACAATTTTAATATAACACTTAAACTTTCTTTTTACAATATGTTTTACATTTTATGACAATTTAAAATGTAAAGTAAATTATTTTATTTTTGTCCATATCTTATCATATTTTCTAATATCCTCACCTATATTTTTGACAAAAATACCATTTCTTATAACACTTTTTGGAACATTACTAGCATAATTATTAATATATTTTTTATCTAATAACTTATCAGTTTCCATATTAAGATTTTTATATGGATAACCATCAATAATTTCTTTCATGACATCACTTCTTAAAATAAAATCTATAAATTTATAAGCATTATCTATATTTTTACTTCCTTTTAAAATAGTCATATTATCCATACTTAAAGCTACTCCATCAGTTGGATATACTACTTTTATATTAGGATTTTCTTCCATTGCAATAGCAGCTTCCGCATTCCATAAAAAAGCAATGTCAGCTTCATCCGTTATGAGAAACGATTTTGGACTATCAGAGTCATATGCTTTTATATTAGGTTTTAATTTAAGTAAATAGTTAGTAGCATCTTCTAAATCAGTATCATTTACTGAATTCATATCATGCCCTGTTGCCAAAAGTCCCATACCAATAACAAGTCTTTGATCATCTATTAAAACAATATCATTTTTATATTTGGGATTTAGTAAATCATTAAATGAATTTATATTATTATAAACTGATGAATCATAGGCTAAAACTGGTACAGCCATTAAAAATGGTACTGAATAATTATTATATATATCAAAATAATTACCTAAATAATCTTTATCAAGATTTCTATAATTATAAAGTTTAGATGTATCTACCTGTTCTAAAAGATTTCTATTTTTCATAAGCTCTACCATATAATCACTTGGAAATACAACGTCATATGTCCCCTTTTTTGATGCTGTTACTTTTGCTAGTAACTCTTCATTTGATGAATAGGTAGTATAATTAACATGAATTCCACTTTCGCGTTCAAACTTTTCAATAACTTCATCTGGTATATAACTAGACCAGTTTAAAATATTTACTCTATTATTATCATTTTTAGTACAACCTGTTATTAATATTAACATAATTAAAACTATTATAATCTTACTTTTTTTCATCATACTACTACCCCATCTTTTTTTATATTTCTAAATTGTATCATTGTATAAACTGTTAAAATAATTATAGTTATTATAAGCATAATAGTAGAAAGTGCATTAACATCAGGGGTAATTCCTGTTTTAATCATGGAATATATTTTTAAAGGTAATGTATTTGATCCAGGTCCTGCTGTAAAATAAGATATTACTACATCATCTAAAGATAATGTTAATGCTAAAAGGGCACCACTTTTAATCCCTGGCATTAAACTTGGCAAAAGTACTTTAAAAAATGTATCTGTTTTAGTTGCACCTAAATCATATGATGCTTCCAAAAGATGTGGATTAAGTCCTGCCATTACACTTCTAACATTAATTATTACATATGGTATTGAAAATGTAATATGTGAAAGTATTAGACTAAACATTCCAAGTTGTAGTTTAAATAATGTATAAACACTTAATAAAGATAATCCTAATACAACTTCTGGTATAACAATTGGAATATATAATAAGTTATTAAAAAAACTTTTAAATTTAAAATTATATTTATATAGACCTACCCCTGAAATAGTACCAATAATTGTAGAAATTATGGTTGATGTGAAGGCTACTATTAAAGTATTATAAAATGCTTCTAACAATTCTTTATTAGAAAATAAATTTTTATACCAAATAAATGTAAAACCTTCCCATTTTATATTAAGTGCTGATTTATTAAATGAGAATACTACTAATATAAGAATTGGTAAATATAAAAATAATAATGTTAATATAATAAATAATGTTTTATACCTCTTCATTTTAAGCACCTCCAAAATCATCCATTTTTCCACCACGTTTTTTATAAATATTTATAAGAATAAATGTTAGTATAATTAATATAATTGCAATACTAGATCCAAAAGGATAATTTCTTGCAGTATAAAATTGATTTTTTATTAAATTACCTATAAGCATTACTTTACCTCCTCCTAAAATATCAGAGATAAAGAAATAACCTATTGATGGAATAAATACCATTAAACTTCCATTAAATAATCCACTTTCAACTTGTGGTATAACTATATTTTTTAATGTTTGAAACTTACTAGCACCTAAATCATGACTTGCTTCTACTAGCCTTATATCCATCTTTTCAAATGAAGATATTAAAGGAAGTAACATAAATGGTAATAATGTATAAACCATTCCTATAATTGTTCCTAAATTGTTATACATTAAATTAAGTGGATTAGAAATAATATGAGTATTAATTAATGTAGTATTAATAACTCCACTTTTTCTTAAAATAACAATCCATCCATACATTCTTATAAGAGAATTAGTTAAAAACGGAAGCATTACTAAAACATTAACTATATTTTTAAAAATTGTACTTTTACTTTTTAAGAAATATGCAAATGGAAAGGCAATAATTATGCATATTATGGTAGTTATTAAAGCTATTAAAAATGATTTTAAAAAGGTTGTTATATATATATAATCAAATAAATTAAAATAATTTTCAAGTGTTATATTATAAACTATTCCACCATATGAATCACTTTTAAGAAATGATAATACAAATACATATAACATAGGTAAAAGTATTAAAAATAAAGAGTAAATTATTATAGGTAGTAATAAAAAATATTTAAGTTTTTTATCTTTCATTTTTATTACCCACTTTAATTAATATTAAATCTTTTTCTTTAACACCTAAATTAATTATTTCACCTTCCCTAAATTTTCTATGACTACTTGAAATATTAAAATTAATACCATTTTTACCATATTTTGTAAATACTTTAGTAATTCCACCATCATAAATACTATCTTTGTATATAGTTTTAAAAGTATTCATTGTATCAACTTCTTTTATAAAGAAATCTTCAGGTCTAATAATTAAATTAAATTTATCTCCTACTTTATAATCATTGTTTTTAATATCAATATTAAAATCATCGTTAACATATAACACCGCTCTTTCTTTTTTTATATCAGTAATAGAAGCTTTAAAAGTATTTGATTCTCCAATAAAATTTGCAACAAACAATGTTTTAGGATGTTTATAAATGTTTATTGGTGTATCAATTTGTTCAAACTTTTTATTATTTACAATAATAATTCTGTCAGACATAGTTAAGGCCTCTTCTTGATTATGAGTTACATAAATAAATGTAATACCCATTTTCTTTTGTAATCTTTTAAGATCTATTTCCATTTTCTTTTGAAGTTTATGATCAAGTGCTGATAATGGTTCATCTAATAGTAATACTTTAGGTCTATTAATTAAAGCACGTGCGATAGCAACCCTTTGAGACTCTCCACCAGAAAGTTCATTAGGAAATCTTTTTTCATAACCTTCAAGATTTACTAGTTTTAACATCTCATAAACTCTCTTGCTAATTTCTCTTTCATCAACATTTTTTACTCTAAGTCCATATGCAATATTATCATATACATTCATATGAAAGAATAGTGCATAATTTTGAAAAATTGTATTTATTGGTCTTTGGGATGCTGGCATATTAGTAATATCTAAATTATCAATATAAATATTCCCACCACTAACTTCTTCTAAACCTGAAATACATCTTAAAATTGTTGTTTTTCCACATCCACTAGGTCCAAGAAAAGTTAAAAATTCTCCATCTTCTACTTCTAAATTAATATCATTAATAATTGTTTTTCCACCATATTTTTTCACTAAATTTGAAAGTTTTAAAATAGTAGCCATCTAACCACTCCTTACTATAATAATTATATAATATTTTTAATACAAAATAAAGAGTGTTAAGAAAAAACTTCTTAACACTTTTATATAATCTTTTATAATATTTAATGCCATATCATCAGGTAAATCAATTGAGTTAGGCCATCCAAGTAAGCTAACTGCTCATGTTAGTATAATTTGTGATAATTATATTAAAGTTATAAGTCCTATTAAAATTATAATAGTTATAATATTTAAGAATATCTCGCTTCTAAAGAATTTAGGTAAACTATTACTAAATAACCTTAAATAATAATATATGTAAAAACCTAAAAAACCACCAAATGAATTTAAAATAATATCATCAACATCAAATACTCTACCAATAGACATTTGAACTAGTTCTATAGTTGTTGATGCTATAATTGCAAGTATTGTTGGCATTTTAGCATCATCACTTTCTAAAAAGTAACTAACAAAAAAACCAAAAGGCAAAAATAATAATACATTTCCAACAACATTTTTAATAAATAATCTACTACCTACCTTATATCTAAAAATTTCTTTAAGTGGAATAAAGTTATTAGTTGACCAACTAACTATATCTTCTCGTGTAACAATTTGAAAAAGTGCAAGTACATAAATAATCATTATTAAATAAAATAATTCTTTATAAAAAACAAAATGTTCTTTATTTTTAAATAAGTAAGTAAGTCTAAGAGTAGAAATAACTACGGCACTAACAATAATCATCGGCCATGTAGAACTTATTACATTATTAATAATATTACTCATCTTCCTTCACTTCCTCTTTTAATTCTAAATCTGTTATTTTACGTGTTGCAGTAATGTCTTCTTTAACTTTAAAAAATATGAAAACTTCTATTGTATTTCTATTATACCTTTTTTTTAAAATTTTAGAAACAATAATTGACTTATTTTTTAATTTTTCTTTAGCTAGTTTTATAGCAGTCTTATCAATATTATTTATATTATATATATTTTCTTTATATTTTACCTCACGTTTTGTTAAAATGGCAAGTTTTATTGGAAGAATATTATTTTTAAAAAGTGTAATATTATTAAAAGAATAATTTTTATAATGTTTTAATTCTAATGAATAATCATGTTTTAGAAAAAGAATAGATAAAACTTTTTTACTATTTCCTGTATAAATTTCTTCTTTATATTTTCGCGGGATTTCTACACTAACTTTATACCACACTTCTCCATATACTTTACCTCTAGCTTTTATCTTTTTTACTTCACGTGTTTTATTCATTATAGTACCACTAATAATTTTTTCACCACGACTAACATAATCATATTTCTTTTTTACTATTTCTCCATCAAGAGCATCAATAGAAATTATCATAGCATCTTTTTTAGCAACAATATCTCTTGGGGTGTTATCGTTTGTGTATTTTTTTATTTTTTTCTCTTCAACATTAATAATATATTTTGTACCTATTCTATTAATCTCTAACCAAGAAATTTTATTTTTTTCTCTTTTAAGAATTTTTTTCTTAAAAATATGATATTTGCTCCTGTTACGACAAGTTGTTCATTGTAAATATCTAGCAGGGTTTCGTCTAAGAAGTCTGATTTTAAGAGATTGTTTTTTTGAACTCTGATTTTGTCGTATTTTGATAATCTTTCGTCGTATGCAGGATAAATCTGGGTAATAGCTCTATCAAGCCAATCTCTTCTATCTTGTGGAGTTCCTCTCAGTAGTAATAAATCTTTTGTAGAGAATAA
>JAZUAY010000198.1:0-6574 GCA_045638205.1 Bacilli bacterium | reverse complement strand
GTTTTGTTTATGATAAGGCAATGAGAGGAGACTTTATAGCAGATACAGGTGAAAGTAAAATAATGATTGAGATTAATAATAGAGTAACAACTAAAAATTATAAGAATATCTATGAAAGGAATTTAGGTTATCAAAACAAAGTTTTTGATAAGGAAAATAAAAGTGGAGATAGGTATAACTTTAATACAACAGTGATGATAAATATTAATAATTTCTATTATGAAGAAATAGATGATTGGTATCAAGTGTTCAGTCTTAAAGATGATAATGATATTTTACTTACAAAAAAGATAACTATTATCAATATTTTTCTTCCTTTACTTTTAAAGAAGTGCTATAATGAAGACAAGGAAAAGTTTTCTGAATTAGAAAAGTATTTACTAACACTATATTCAGATGATTATGATTATTCAAAGAAGATAAGTGAAGGTGATGAATTAATGGAAGAATATGTGAGTGATGCCATGAATGCAGCAAGTGATGAGATGATACTAGAATCTTTAGACTTAGAAGAAGAAGCAAAATATGAAGGGTTTACTGAGGGTGAGACTATTGGAAAAAAGGAGCAAGCTAAAGAAGTTGCTAAAAGAATGCTAGCAAAAGGATATAGTATTAGTGATATATTAGAAATAACAAGTTTATCATTATCAGAAGTAAAAGCACTAAAAGAAGAGTAATTTTGTTTTAAAGTTGCTCTTTTTAGCTACCATCTCACATAAAGAAGTGCTATAATGAAGACAAGGAAAAGTTTTCTGAATTAGAAAAGTATTTACTAACACTATATTCAGATGATTATGATTATTTGGGAAAAGATAAGTGAAGGTGATGAATTAATGGAAGAATATGTGAGTGATGCCATGAATGCAGCAAGTGATGAGATGATACTAGAATCTTTAGACTTAGAAGAATCAAAGTATGAGGGAGAGAATAAAGCTCATCTAGAAGATGCTAAAAGAATGCTAGTAGAAGATTTAGATGTCAAATTAATATCTAGAGTAACAGAATTACCTATTGAGGAAATTAAAAATTTAAAATAATAATTATAAAAGACTTCTATTTATCATTTTTAGAAGTCTTTTTTGTGTTCTTTTTAATATTTAATTCTTTCCCATCTGGCAAGACAAAAGTATAAGTATCTTTATCCATAATTTTTCCATCATTGTTATCATAATTGAGTTCTACTTTTCTTTTTTCCAACTTTTTCACCTCACCTTAAATAATAGTATATCATATTTTATAAATTTGTGTTATACTATAATAGAAAAAAGGGAGGTAACTATGGAATTAACTAGTATAGATAATGAACATATCAAAAAATATATAAAATTAAAAGATAAAAAATATCGAGATAAATATGATGAATTTATTGTAGAAGGATCACATCTAGTCTTAGAAGCTTATAAAAGAGGTCTTATAAAAGAACTGATAATAGAAAAAGAATCAGTTTTTCCATTAGATGTAAAAGAAACATTTTATATACCACATGATATAATGAAAAAGATATCAAATGTTTCATCACCTCAAAAAGTAATGGCTCTCTGTCATAAAAAAAGCGAAGATGAAAGAATAGGAAATAGAATTTTATTATTAGATGGTGTTCAAGATCCAGGGAATTTAGGAACTATAATAAGAAGTGCTGTAGCTTTCAACATTGATACTATTATTTTATCAGATGACACAGTAGATTTATATAATCCTAAAGTAGTAAGAGCAACACAAGGTATGTTTTTTCATGTAAATATAATAAGAGGAGACATAAAAGAAAAAATAGAAGAAATAAAAGAAAAATTAATTCCAATTTATACAACTAATGTTACCCGTGGTCATGATGTTAGAGAAATTTCTAAAAAAGATAAGATAAAATATGCTTTAGTAGTAGGGAATGAAGGTAATGGTGTAAGAAAAGAAATTGAAGAACTTTGTGATAAATTATTATATATTGAAATGAATGAATTAGTAGAAAGCTTAAATGTTGGTATTGCAACTAGTATATTATTATATGAGTTAGGAAGGTAATATGGAGCGAATTTTTATAGGAAGAGTCGTAAGTACTCATGGTATTAAAGGAGAACTAAGAATAATATCAGATTTTGAATATAAAGATAAAATATTTATTGTAGGAAGTAAATTAATTATTGATGATAAAGAGTATATTATAAGAAGTTATCGACCTCATAAAATTTATGACATGGTAACATTAAACGACTTTAAAGATATTAATGAAGTACTTTTCTTAAAAGGTAAAAAAGTATATGTTGATAAAGAAAGTTTATTATTAAATAGTGAAGAAATTTTAGATAGTGAGCTTATGACATATAATTGTTTAGTAAATAATAAACATGCTAAAATAACAGAAGTATTTATAGCAGGTAATAAAAATAAAATAATGAGAGTTGAAGTAAATAAAAAGGAAATATTAATACCATTAACTTCACCAATGATAAAAGAAATAAATAAAGATAAAAAAGAAGTAAAGGTAGAATTAATTGAAGGAATGATTTAGATGAAAATAGATATTTTAACACTTTTTCCAGAGATGTTTAAAGGTGTTTTTGAAGAGTCAATTATAAAAAGAGCAATCCAAAATGGATTAGTAGAAATAAATTTACATAATTTCAGAGATTTTTCAAAAGATCCTCACAAAAAGGTAGATGATACACCATTTGGTGGAGGAGCAGGTATGGTTTTAATGTGTGAGCCAATATATAATTGTGTAGAAAGTTTAAAAACTGATGATTCAACTGTTATTTTATTAACACCAAGTGGCATTCCATATAAACAAAAAACAGCTTATGATTTATCAACCAAAAAACATCTAATATTAATATGTGGTCATTATGAAGGCTTTGATGAAAGAATAAGAAATTTAGTAGATTTAGAAATAAGTATCGGTGATTATGTTTTAACCGGAGGAGAAATACCAGCATGTGTTATAGTAGACTCTGTAACAAGATTAATACCAGGAGTAATTAATGAAAAAAGTCATCTAGAAGATTCATTTAATGAAAGCTATTTATTAGATTATCCAACATACACAAAACCAAGAGAGTTTAGAGGGATGATTGTGCCAGATGTATTAATAAGTGGAGATCATAAAAAAATAGATGAATATAGAAAATCTGAAAGCATTCGCATAACTAAAGAAAGAAGACCAGATTTATTAGAAAAGAGTGAAAAAAATGAAGTATAAATTTTATGATAATAAATTAAAGAGTATTGATGGAACAATTAAAATAAATGGATATAAATTACCAAGTAGGAAAAAATATTTTAAAATAGAAGATACAAAAGTAACTAATATAATCATAACAAATAAACGTCTCGCCCATCCATTTATAAGTAAAATAGTAAGAAAAAAATATGAAAAACTAATTAATAGTTTAACAGAAATACTAGTAAGTGATGATGAAACAGGTAGAAGTTCAATGCAAGTTTTAAATATGATAGAAAAATTCAAAATAGAAATAAAAAATAAATATCGTAAGTATTTAAGAAGAAAAGAATTAAGTGAAATGGCTAGTAAATTAAAGTTTATTGAAAAGGAAGCTATGAAAAAGCAAATAACGCTAAATAATTTTTATATGAATATGGAAAACACAAATAATAGAAGAAGATAAAAAAATCATGAAAAATATTTGCATAATTTATAAATATATGATACAATTATAAACGTCAAAAAGAAGTGATCCGCTGAAGCTTTTTATTTAAGATCGCTATAAAAAATATACATGGAAAGGATGGTACTTATGAATTTAATTGACAAAATTAACAAAAAACAAGAACGTGTTGACATCCCTGAATTTCGTGTTGGTGATACTGTAAGAGTAGATTATAAAATAATTGAAGGAAGAAGAGAACGTATCCAAGCATATGAAGGTGTTGTAGTAGCTCGTAAAGGTGGTTCTACCTCTGAAACATTTACTGTTAGAAAATTATCAAGTGGTATAGGAGTTGAAAGAACATTCCCAGTTCATTCACCAAAAATTGATAAATTAACAGTAGTACGTAAAGGTAAAGTTAGACGTGCAAAACTTACATTCTTACGTAACATGGTAGGAACATACAGAATTAAAGAAAGAGGCGGAGAATAAGAGCGTAAGTTCTTATTTTTCTTGTTTTAGGAGAAAAAATATGAAAGAAAAATTTATAAAAGAGTATTTACCTTATATAATTATTATCATTATTGTATTACTAATAAAAGCATTTATTATTTCACCTATAAGAGTTAATGGTGAGTCAATGTATTCTACATTACATGATAAAGACATTATGATTTTAAATAAAGTAGTATATAGATTTAATAAAATCAAAAGATTTGATGTAGTTGTAGTTACAACCAACAAATCACCTATAATAAAAAGAGTTATAGGCCTACCAGGTGATAAAATAAAATATATTGATAATAAATTATATGTAAATGATAAATTAGTAAAAGAGAAATTTAATCATGCTAAAACTGAAGATTTTAACATTAAAGAGTTAGGTAGTGTTAAAGTACCAAAAGGAACTTATTTTGTATTAGGAGATAACAGAGTAAATTCTGTTGATAGTAGAATTATAGGTTTTGTTCCTAAGAAAAAAATAGCAGGACGTGCAAAATATATAATATTACCATTTAGCAGAATAAGGAAGGTTAAATAAATGAAGTTTGCTGATTTTAAAAATTTTAGAGATTATGATAGAAAAATAGTTAAAGTAACAAAACTAGATAAAAAATACTTAAAAGATTATAATTTAGTTGAACCTATTACAGGAATTTTATATATTGATAAAGAATGTGGAGTAACTTTAAAAGTACTAGGTGATGATAGAAAAACGCTAAAAAACATAGCCTATATTATTAGAATAGATAAAATAAAAGATGCTGAATTTAAAATAATAAAAGGTAAAAAAGAAGAGTTAGAAGAGCTAGAAAAAATAATTGCTAATTATTATGATGAAAAATTTAATATGTTATTAAAAGATAGTTTATTAGATAAATTTAGAGATAAAGTATTTATAAATGATGTAAAATGTATACTAGCAACAAAAAAAGGTTTAGAACAAGTTTGGGCCAGATTAATTGCAAAAACAAATCAAAAAGATATTTATATAGGAGAACTTTTAAATGAACCATATGATAAAGAAAGTGGCTATCACATAAAAGATAAAGTAATGTTAGTATATTATCAAAATGATGGTATTAAAGAACTAGTAATAAATAATAAAGTTAATATTATAGAATAAAAAACAATATACTTATATGGTGGAGGGGAAAATGTTAGAACTAAAAAAAATTACCAAAATATATAAAACTGTAGGATTTACTCAAAAAGCCTTAGACAAGGTTTCTATAAATTTTAGAAAAAATGAATTTGCATCTATCTTAGGACCAAGTGGAAGTGGAAAAACAACACTTTTAAATATAATAGGTGGACTTGATCATTACGATAGTGGTGATTTAATAATAAATGAGACAAGTACTAAAAAATACAAAGATAGTAATTGGGATAGTTATAGAAATCACAGAATAGGTTTTGTATTTCAAAGTTATAATTTAATATCACATCAAACAGTACTTGCAAATGTTGAATTAGCACTAACTTTATCAGGAGTTTCAAAAGCTAAAAGAAGAAAAAAAGCAATTGATGCATTAACTAGTGTTGGTTTAAAAAATCATATAAACAAGTTACCAAGTGAGTTATCAGGTGGACAAATGCAACGAGTTGCAATTGCAAGAAGCTTAGTAAATGATCCTGAAATACTTTTAGCAGATGAACCAACAGGAGCACTTGATACTAAAACCAGTAAAGAAGTAATGGAAATACTTGCAAGTGTTGCCAAGAATCGTTTAGTTATCATGGTAACACATAATCCAGATTTAGCCAAAGAGTACTCAACAAGAATTGTAGAGTTAAGAGATGGACATATTATAAGTGATACCAATCCTTATGATGGGAAAATTGATACAAAATTAGAAAATACTGATGTGATAGCAAAAACTAAAAAAACAAGTATGGGATTTATAACAGCCTTATCATTATCACTAAACAATTTAATGACAAAAAAAGGAAGAACGATTCTAACTTCAATTGCAGGATCCATAGGAATAATTGGTATTGCACTAATTTTATCACTTTCAAATGGAGTTAATAATTATATAAATAACATTCAAAAAGAAACTTTAGTATCTTATCCAATAACAATTGAAGAAACCGCTACTGATTATACTTCTATAATGCAAGATGGAATGGAAACTGCTAAGAAAAAGAAAAAATATGATAAAAATAAGGTATATTCAGATAATGATTCATTATTTATGAAAAATTCAGTAAGTACAAATACAAAAACCAACAACTTAAAGAAATTTAAAAACTTTTTACAAAATAATAAAAAAATAAATAAATTAACAGGTGATAATGGTATTATATATTCATATGATACTAAATTTAAAGTTTTTACCTATGATAAAGATAATAATTTAATAAATACTGATGGTACTACATTTGAAAGTAAAAAGCAGGAAAATAATAATACAACAAATGGAATGAGTGCAATCTTCACAATAGAAAAAGCTAATATTTTTAGTGAAATA
>JAZUAY010000197.1:0-6111 GCA_045638205.1 Bacilli bacterium | reverse complement strand
AAATATTTTTGGTCAAATAAATTTTATATATTGCATATAATAGTAACTTTTTAATTTCTTAAAGTAGCATACTTTGAGAAAAAAGGAGGCTGTTTTATATGATAAAAATAAATAAAAAAGAGATGGTTATGTCAATAGTAGCATTGTTATTTATTATATTGGTTGTAGTAGGAATAACCTATGCAGCATTTAATTATACTGGTTTAGGTACAAAATCAAATAAAGTTACAACTAGTACAATAACAATGAACTATAATGAAGCGACAAATGGAATAACACTCTCTGATGCCTTTCCAATAAGTGATAATGATGGAAAACAGTTAACAGGAGAAGGAAGAACATTTAGTTTTACTGTAACAGTAACAACTGGAAATAATACTGCTGTTGGTTATGAAGTAAGTGCAGTAAAAGATCCAACATCAACTTTAGGAAATAACGATGTAAGAATATATCTTGAAAAAAGTAGTAGTGGCGCAGAGGGAACATATAGTGAAGTACTAGCACCAACTGGATATAATCCAATTAACGCAACAACTGAAATAGGCACACCTCAAGGTGAGATGCTTTTGCATAGTGATTCAACAACTACAACCAGAACAGATTATTATATCTTAAGAATGTGGGTAGCAGAGGATTATCAGGTAACAGGAGAAAGTAAGTTCTTTACAATAAAAGTAAATGTGTATGGAACAGATTCACATATAAATACCAGTGGAATAAGTTTGAATAAAAACTCAATGACACTTGATGAGGGCGAAAGCGAACAGTTAAGTGCAACAGTACTACCAGAATATGCAACAGATAAAAGTGTGACATGGGCGTCATCTAACACAGATGTAGCAGTAGTAGATTCAAATGGTAATGTAACAGCACAATCAATTTCAGGAACAACAGCAACAGCGGTGGTAACAGCACGTGACGCTAATGGTCATAGTGCAACATGTACAGTAACAGTAAATAAACCGGAACCAACTGGTGTTGAGATAGAAGATAATATATTAGAATTAAATCTAATAGCACCAGGACAAGCAAGTGGAGAGGTGGTAGAAGGTTCTTCAACAATATTAGAAGCAGGAACGACACCAGCGAATGCCAACAGTAATGAAGTAGAGTGGACAACAAGTAATTCAAGTGTTTTAGATATAGAAAAATATACAGAGGCTAATGCCAGTGGTACTGGAAGTAGTAAATCAGTAGTTGCTAATAAAGTAAAAGTAACAGCAAAAGGAGCAGGAAGTGCAACATTAACAGTAAAGAGTGCGAGTAATCCAAGTGCACCATCAAAATCTATCACAGTAACTATACAAGACCCAGAGTCAACAGGACTAAGTATCGATAAACCAAATGTAACAATAGATAGAAATTCAAGTACGCAGGTAACAGCAACATTAAACTTATCAAACTCAAGAGATAAAACAATATATTGGACAAGTAGTGATAGTACAAAAGCAAGTATAAGTTGTAGTGGAGGAAGTACAAATTCAAGCGGAGAGCTAGTTACAACATCTGCAACAGCAGTATGTACAGTAACAGGATTAGAAGCAGGAACAACCACAATAACAGCACGAGATGCAAAAGGACATACAGCAAGTAGCATAGTAACAGTACAAAATGAACTTGCATCATCAGTAAGTTTAAGTAGTGATGTAGAAATAGAAGTAGGAGCATCACATATCTTCCAAGCTAGTGTAACTCCAAGTGATGCAAGAGATATATCAAGTATCACATGGACTTCATCAAACACAAGTGTTGCAACGATACCAAATAATTGTGTAGGGAATACAGTTTGTGAAATAGAGGGATTAGATGAAGGAACAACAAATATCACAGTAACAATAGGAAGTTTAAGTGATACAAGTCAATTAGATGTAGTTATAGGTATTCCTGAAGGAGTAACATGGGCTAATAGTTCTGAAGCAGAAATAGAAGAATTATTTGAAGTATTAGATACTAAAAATATATCTTTATATGATTATGGATGGCGAGTAGGAGATGAAAGAACGGTTCAACTTGGTTCACCTATAAATGAAACAGTAACATTTGTAATAGAAGACATTGCAGGTGGAGGAAATATAGGTCCTGATGGGGAAGATAATACAACAAGTGGAGGTACTGTTTATCATGCAGTAGTAGGTCAAAAAAATTCTTTGTCAACAGGTAGAAAAATGAATTCTAGTGCTACAAATAGTGGAGGTTATAATTCTAGTGAAATGAAAACTTATATAGATGGTAGTTATACAACATCACATCAAAATGCTACATTGGGAAGATTTTATAGTTTAGTTTTATCATCATCGCATTATCAAAATGATGGCGGTGGAGTAAAAACTAGTCAGTTAACAGCTAATGTAAAATATTTATTGCATTCTGAGTATGAAGTAATTGGAATGAACCATTATGCTTCAAATGAAAATGTTTATTGTAAACATTTTATGTATTATAGTACACAAAGTAATAGAATTAAATATTTAGGTAATGGTTCAAATATCGTGGTTTGGTGGGGACGTAGTGGTGTTAGTACTACTAATAATGAAAATTGGCATTTTGTGATGTTTAGTAGTACAGGTAGCTCTATTAATATGGGTCGAGATGAATATTTAAATAATAGCTATGGTGTAGCTCCATTTGGTGTAATATAAAATTAAAAGTAAGCTAGATTATCTAACTTACTTTTTGATATTCTTTAATTTATGATATGTGGAATATGCTATTTTGTAAAGATAATATAATGGTTTGTTTATGATAAGATCAAATTCTCCTATAAGTTCTACAACATTTCCTCCAAAACTTTTTTTGAATAAATATAGACCATATAATGGATTTTCTTTTCTAAAGTCTCCTGTTATACCATAAAAATTATATCTTTTATATCCATGTTCAACAGCATATTTTATTCCGGCATAATGTATTGAATATGCTGATTGAAATTGCATTAGATTATCATCTGTTCCGCCATATAAAGATAATACTTCATTACCATATATTAAAAATAATATACCACCTAAATCCTTCTTTTTACCATATTCTTTTATATAATTATCTATTTTCTCTATTTGATTTTCTAATCTTTTTATTGTGTCTTCATCAAGTTTGTTGGCATTATTATATTTTTTTTCATTCATTTTTAAAATATTTTTTTCTTTTTTTGTTATTCTATCTTGTAGTTTTTCTTTTGTTTCATTTAACTCTTTTTCTGTATTGTTTTTATATTCTTCAAAATCAATTGTTGCTATCATTATTTTTAATATTCCAGAATCATGTAAGTATTTCCACATGTTTTCGTAATATGCAAGTGGTCTATCAATAAATTCTCTTCTTTCTGATGTGTGTTCCATAATGTTTTTAAATGTTTTTAGCTCATCATGTATTATTTCATGAACTGTTATAGCACTTTTTTCGTTTTTTCTTAAAATTTGTCTCGTTTTTGATTCCATATCTTTGTTTACTTCTTCTAATGTTCTATTAGTGTTAATTACATGCATCCACCTAGGTTGTAAGGTATCCTGCATTAAATTAAATCCAAAATGCTTATAACCTAAATCTATTAAGTTTTGATAAGCATCTTTGTTATTAAAGCCATCTTCTACGATATTACCATCATTGTCTCTTTCAAGATATGCTACATAAGGATCAATTTTTACAAAAATACCTTTTTTGTTTTTTACAAATTTTTTAATTTCTTCTGTAAACTCTTTTAATAATTCTTTATCTTTATAATCTATTAGAAATCCTCTTGGAGAATAAAATATATATTTGTTTATAATTGGTATTTTTTTTGCAAGTAATAAAGCACATCCTTTATTTTCTAATGCAACATAATAGTGTAGCCAACCATTAGTGCTTTTTAATTCTCCCCATTCTTTAGTTTGATGAAATGATATTTGTTCGCTTTTATCTGCAATTTTTTTAAATTCTTCACTATTTATTTCTCTTAACTTCATTATCTATCACTCTTTTCTGCTTCTTTCTCACAATATTTCTATATATTGGTACTAGTTTTGTAAATATAAAATACATTAATTTATTTGTAATGTAGTCAAATTCGCCAATAAATTCTATGTAATTACCACCAAATTTTTTCTTGAATTCATGTAATCCAATTCTTGGGTTATCTTTTCTTAAATCTCCAATTGTTCCAAATTGGTCGTAAACTTTTAAGCCTCTTTCTTTACAGTACTTTAAATGTTCTAAATATACTTTGTAGTTTGAATATGTTTCTGTTAATATGTTTTCATTTCCAGCATATAATACCCAAGCTTTATTACCATACTCCATAATCATATGTCCATTTAATGTTATACTTTCTCCAAATTTTTCTTTATAATTTTTGTATTTTTCTAAATTATTTTTAATATTTTCTAATCTTCTTGTTACTTCTTTTAATTTATTTTTAGCACTTTTACTTAAGTTTTCTTTTGGAATTTCAATTTTAGCATTTTCTAATTCTTCTTTTTCATTTGTTAGTTTATTTATTATTTTATCAAAGTTTATTCTTCCTAAAAAAAGTGTCATTTTATTGTCTAAATTAAATATTTTATATAACTCTTTATAATAATTGTCATCATGTGATACAAAGTCTTTTCTTTCTTCTGTTATTTTCATTAATTTGCAAAATGTATCTAAATCATTTTCATCTCCTATAATTACTTCTGTTTCTAGTTTTTCAGCTTTTTTGATTCTCTGTTTTGTTGTTTTGGAAAAATGTGAGATTATAGTATCTATATCTTGTTCTAAATCTATTCTAAATGTATATCGTGGTTGGCTGGTTTCAAAATTTTTAGTAAAGCCTAAATGTTTGAATCCACTGTTTGTTATCATTTTAAAAATTTCTTCATGGTTATTATCTAATAGTTCTTCTTCATCTTTATAATTAAAACTTTTCCAAATTATATCTGGATCAATTTTTATAAATATGGCTTTTTTCTTTTTAGCAAAGTCTACTATTTCTTTGGTAAAGTTTTTAAAAATAAATTCATTATTATAATCTAATATAAAACCACGTGGGGCATAAAAGTAAGAATAATTTAGAGGTAGTTTTTTCTGAAGTATTAATGTTGCTGCTACTACAACACCATCTTCATCAACTAAACCTACATAATATGGTGTTTTATTTCCACATTTTTTTTGAAACTCGCCCCAGGCATAACTTTGCAAGAAATGAGATTTTTTATTTTGCTTTACAAAATTTTCATATTCATCTTTTTCTAATTCTTTAAACTTATACATAAACATTTCTCCTAATTCTTTTTTATTATACCCCAAATTGTGCAAAAAAAAAAGACTTTATAGCATATATAGTCCATCTCCTTTAGTAACATCAGAACTTAAATATTTACTGTTTTTAATATTTAAACTGTTTTCAATACTTGTTAATCTTTTTTCAATAGTTTCTAATTCATGGTATATTCTATCTATATTTTTATTTATTTGATCATTATTTTGCATAAATGGATTATATGGCATAAAGTTTGGAATTTCATTCATTTTTTAATCACCTTATTAAATTATATGTATTTTTTTTAATTTTGTGTTATTATATTAATGGGAGGGGATTACTCATGCGTCTACGTAATTTAAAAAATAAAGAAGAAATAATTAATAGTTCTAAATATATTGTTAAAAATCCAGATAAATATATTGGTAATTGGAAAAAAGTTTTTGATAATGATAATCCTATATATATTGAAATAGGTATGGGTAAAGGTAAGTTTTTAATAGAGAATGCTTTAAAGTATTCTAATATAAATTTTATTGGTATTGAAAGACAGGAAACAGTGGTTGCTATTGCTGCAAGACGTGCAGACGAAGAACTGCCTAATCTTGCTTTCGTATGGGACAATGCATCCAATCTGTCTGATCTGTTTGAAGTAGGCGAATTCCAGAGACTGTACCTGAATTTCAGCGATCCCTGGCCTAAAAAACGTACTTATAAACGCCGTCTGACATACCGTGGCTTCCTGCAGGAATACCGCCGTGTGATGGGTGAAAATGCAGAAATTTTCTTTAAAACAGACAACAGAGGTCTGTTTGAGTTCTCCCTGAATGAATTCTGTGCAGATGACTGGATGCTGTCCAATATCAGTCTGGACCTGCATAACAGTGACTACGAAG
>JAZUAY010000196.1:0-4577 GCA_045638205.1 Bacilli bacterium | reverse complement strand
TCTCTAATCTTTCTAACTAATCCTCTAAGATTTCTAGTTTCAATTTTTTCTATATCTTTATCCAGCATACCATGAAATTTTAAATTATCAGTAATAATAAAACCATTACTTTTTAAATTATCACTAAATTTAATAAAAAACTTCTTATTTTGTGCTTTACTAGCATCAATAATTATTAAATCAAATTTTTTTTCCAAACTAACATCAAAAGCATCTTTATTTATTATAGTTATTTGATTATTTAAGTCAAGCTTTTGTATATTTTCTAAAGCTATTAAATATCTATTTATATCTCTTTCAATAGTAGTTACATGAATATTTTTATTAATTGATGCCATTTTTATAGCAGAATAACCAATTGCAGTACCAATTTCTAAAACATTATTAATATTGTTTTTTTTAATAAAACTAATAATATAATTAATACTATCTTTTTCCATAATAGGAATATTATTTAACCTAGCAAACTCTTCAATTTCCTTTACCATATCCAATCGCCTGATTTCTTTAATTCACTAACTTTTTGATCATGTTCTACTTGGTTACTAGTATAATAAATTTTACCATTTTTATCAGCAACAAAATATAAATATTTAGTTTGTGTTGGTTCTACAGCCGCTTCAATTGCCGACTTAGATACACTACAAATAGGACCAACTGGTAAACCTAATTTATTTATATTTCTAGTATTATAAGGATTAGATGTATTAAACTCTTCTACAGTCAAATCAGCAGTCATATCTTTTTGTAAAGCATAATAAGTAGTAACATCGCTACCAAGAGCCATTTTAGCATTAAGCCTGTTAATAAATATACCTGCTATCATCTTTCTATTTTCAGTATTTGTTCCTTCCAGTTCAGTCATACTAGCAAGTGTAGTATATTCATGCACTGTATAATTAGTCATTTTATCTTTATATTCACTAATTACTTTATCATACTCATCTAACATAACTTCTACTATTTCCTCAACACTTACTTCTTTATTTTTAAATTTATAAGTATCTGGAAATAAATAACCTTCTAAAGGATAATAAATATCAGGATTTTTAATCTCTTCAGTTAAAAAATCATATTTATTTATTAAACTATCAATATAAGTAGTATCTTTCATTTTATTAATAACATCATCATAACTATTATCGGTATATTTAGAAATTACTTTAGCATAATCAGTAATACGTTTACCCTCTTTAAAAGTAATGGTGATAGCATCTTTTTCATAATCTCCATTACAAATAGTTTCAAAAATAGTATTAAGTGACATACTTTTTTTAAGTCCATAAGTGGATGCTTTTAAAGAAGAACATTTATTAAGTTTTGAATAGACCAAAAAGAAAGTACTATTCCTAATAAGTCCTTTATCTTTTAGCATTGATGCAATCTCATGAGTTGACATTCCCTCTTTTATTTTCACTTCTATTTCTTTATTATTATTTTTATCAATAGGAGATGCTAAATATAAATATGTAACACTAGTACCAATACAAAAAAGGCCTGTTAAAACAAGCAAAATTATAAATTTTACTGACTTTTTTAATCTTCTAGTTCTCATAAACACCCCTAGTTATTCTTTTTTAATTCTTCTTGAATTGTTTTTAGTATTGTATCAATAATTTGCCATTCTTTATCAGTCTCAATTGCCTCCAACTTAGAATTTTCTTCTTCTGGATGATAAATTGACGCATATACCCTAGTATTACCATCATCATCTTTACTATTATCTGTATAAACTATATAATCTTTATTAGTTTCTTCACTTTGAAAAGTAAATAAAACATCATATTTAACTTCTACACCATCATCATTTACAATTGTAAAACTATTCTCTTCCATTTTTATTCCTCCTATCAAGAAAAGATTGTAAAATAATATTAGCCGCTACACTATCAATAACTTTCTTACGTTTTTTACGACTAACATCACCTTTTATTAGCATATTCTCTGCTTCCACTGTAGTAAGACGCTCATCTTGTAAAATTACTTCAATATCAATTTTTTCTTCCAACTTTTTTTTAAATTCTTCACTAAGCCTAGCTCTAACTCCCAAAGAATTATTCATATTTTTAGGATAACCCAAAACTATTTTATTAACATTATATTCTGAAACTATTTGTGAAACTTCTACAACTAAAGCATCATAATCTTCATTATGTCTAATAGTTTTAAGAGTATGTGCTAGTATTCCATTCTTATCACTAACAGCAACACCTAAACTATGTGCACCTAAATCAAGTCCTAAATAACGCAAGTTTCTTTACCCTTCCCAAAAGTTATTAAGTAATACTTCAACAACTTTCGCTCTATCCATACTTTGCATTTTCTTACGTGCATCTTTATAAGATGAGATATAACCTAAATCACCACTAATTAAATAACCAACAATTTGATTAGTAGGATTATAACCACGTTCTTTCAAAGCATCATAAACATCTTTTAAAGTAGAACGAATTTCTTTAACTTTAACATCTTCAATATGAAATAAACTAGTCTTTTCTATATCCATAATTTTCACCTCACTACTTTATCTATATTTTAACATTAAATATCACTTATTTCAAATTAAATAAATAAACTTTACAAAAAAATATGAGAATTTAATAAATAAACCCCATATATATTAGAAATCCTAAAAACAAAATTGACATAATAATACCATTAATAATCTCACTCTTAGAACTTTTATATTTTATACCTAATCCCATAGTCATTAAAAATCCACCAATTAAACCACCAATATGTGCAAAATTATCAATACCAGTCATCATAAATCCCATAGCTAAATTCAAAATAATCAAAGGTACAATTTGTGTTTTTATAGCACTACCTAAATATACTCTATAATGATAACCAAAATAAACCATACTACCCATCAAACCAAAGATAGCACCACTAGCACCAATTGATACTGTATTATTTAAAAATGAAATAGACATAAGAGATCCACATAAAGCACTAAATAAATAGACTACTAAAAATTTACTTCTTCCCAAAAAACCTTCTAATTTACTACCAATAACATACATTGCATAAACATTAAATGAAAGATGTATTAAATTAGCATGCAAAAATGTTCCTGTCAATAATCTATAATATTCACCTCTAAGTATTAAAGGTTTATAAATTGCAAAACGACTAATAAAATATTCAGATTCATTAAACAAGAAAGGTATCAAATAAAGAATTACACAAATACCTATTATAATAAAAGTAATCATAGGATATTTAGGTTTAAAAGTTTCTTCAACTTTTTTATTATCACTCATATTATGTTTATTAATATCATTAGTAATCTTTACAAATAACTGCATACCCTTTTCAGTAAAAGTAAGTTTACGAGGCATATCTGGAAAATTATTCTCTATTACTTCATTTTTCTTTAAATCATCAAGATTATTAATACTAATACAAGTAATATTTTTAATATCATTATTTTCAATACTACTATCTAAATCTAAAAATATACTAAGAGTATTAATATTAAAAGTAAAAGTCTTAACTTTAATTTTTTTTAGTATTCGTTTAGTTTTAAAAATATCAAAATTAAACTGTTCATCATTTAAAATATTAGATGAAACAATACGCACTATTTTATAATCTTCTTTTAAATTTTCAAGCCAAATTTCATCTTCAACCCCTTGAAGAATAATAGGATTATAATTTTTTTCAGTTATGAAATAATGCAAAAGTTTCATAACCATCATATTTTTATCATCAAGAGCCACATCTGAGATAGCATCCATCATTATCATCCCTCCAAAATTATTATATAACAATTCACACTTTTTTTAAAGCTTTACCATGACCACCACAAGTATTATCATAATTACAATTTAAATAAAAATTGTTATCAATACCATAATAAATAGCAAGATTGCTAACTAAGTTCTGATAATTAATTATAGCAGTTAAATATTTTTTATCTAAAACCATATCAGAAATAGGTTTTAAATATTTATTATATATCTCATTACAAAAATTTTTATCATTATCTTCATAAATTTTATTTGCAATTAAAGGACCTACTGTATCATATTCATATAAAATATAAGTATATTTACTATTTTTTTGCAAAACATTATCCCTAAAACTTCTTAAATTATTCATAACTACATCATTATCACTTTTTCCCAAAACATCATGAACAATGGTTGTTATATAACATCCACCACTACTATTTCTAGAAGAAAAATGAGAACATGCTGCACTACCTGGATCATAATAAGTTTTATAATAAGAACAATAACTAGCATCAGAATAAAAACTTTTTTTATTATTCATTTCCATATAAGAACAATCTCTACATTCTAAACTATACATACCCATCCCTCAACTATTTACTTATTTTACAACAAAATCATTATTTTTTCAAGAAAAAAAGAAGAAATCTTCTTTAATCTACTCTTTCTACTGAATAAAAATAATATTTAGTATTTTGAAGTTTAAAAGTATATTTATATTTAGAAAGTTTAGAATAATCAAGTATCTTCTTAATTTGTTCTAAATCTTCAGTAAAAGTGCCAATATTATCTTCACTATCAATATTATCTTTAATAATATTTTTTATATCATATTTA
>JAZUAY010000195.1:0-4232 GCA_045638205.1 Bacilli bacterium | reverse complement strand
TCGCAGTTTATTTTTATGATGTATTTATATAATAAGGGAAATAATATAAGTTTTAATCCTAATAATATTAGTGATGATTTAGGTATTTCTTTAGAAGATGTTATGGAAAATATTCAGATTTTATCTGATAAAAGACTTATTGAAATAAAAGTTGTTAAAGATGATAAGAATATTGGTGTAGAGAAATTATGTATAGATAATTTTTATCAAAAGTTGTCTATTATGATGATTGATAATATTAATAAAAATGATAATGAAAATACTAGTTGTTTTGATTTTATTCAAAAAGAGTTTGGTAGAACTCTTAGTCCTATGGAAATAGAAATTGTAAAGGCTTGGATTGAAGATGGTAATAGTGATGAAATAATTATGGAAGCTGTTAAGGAAGCGGTTTTTAACGGTGTTCATAGTTTTAGATATATTGATAAAATTCTTTTTGAATGGGGTAAGAAAGGAATAAAAACTAAAGAAGATGTTATTAAAAATAAAAAGAATAGAAAAGTAGAAGATTTAGATGAGGAAGAAGAATTATTTGATTATAATTGGTTTGAGGATGATGATTAATGAATAGAGTAGAAATGATTGAGGATTATTTAAATTCATTAATACCTAATCCTAAGTGTGAACTTAATTTTAATAATGATTATCAATTATTAATTGCAATTGTTCTTAGTGCACAAACAACTGATAAAAGAGTTAATCAAGTAACAGATATTTTGTTTAATAAATATAGGAATTTAAAAGAACTTAGTGAAGCAGATATTAAAGATGTTGAAAATATTCTTAGAGTATTAGGGTCTTTTAGAAAAAAAGCTTTATATTTAATTGAAATAAGTAAAATACTTCATAATAATTATAATGATAAAGTACCTACTAATAGAAAAATATTAGAATCAATGCCTGGTGTTGGTAGAAAAACTGTTAATGTATTTTTAGCAGAATATTATAATATTCCTAATATGGCGGTTGATACTCATGTTGAAAGAGTTAGTAAGAGGTTAGGACTTGCTAAAGCAAGTGATGGTGTAATTGATGTAGAGATTAAATTAAAACGTAAATTTAAAAGGGAAACTTGGTGTGATAGACATAAACAATTAGTGTTATTTGGTAGATATTATTGTAAGGCTATTAAGCCTGAATGTGATACTTGCAAGCTGCAATCTATTTGTAAATACTATAAAAAAATCATAGGAATTTAATTCCTATGATTTTTAATGTGATCCTGTTTCGTTACTTGGATTTGTTTGTTCTTTATTTGGGTCATCTGTTTGTTGCTGCTGTTGCTGTTGTTGTTGATTATTATTACTATTATTATTATTACTGTTATTATTTGACTTAATTGTTACATTTATACTTGCGGCATCACTTGCAGCACCACTATAACTTCTGTATGTTGCTATTATTTTAAATGTTAATTGACCAGAATCTATATCACTATTTTTTATAGTATAAGTATAACTTGTGCCAGTTGTAAATGTTAGTAAAGTATCTCCTAAATAAATATTATATCCAAGTTCTCCATAATCTGCATTTCCTGTTCCTGCAACAGCATTCCATTTTAATGTTATTTTTCCCTCACTACTTGTTCCGCTTAATCCACTTGGTTTTGATAATTTTTCAGTTGTTTCTGCTGTCGCTTCTACTTTACCATTTGGTATTTTATCTTTTTTGAATAATTCGTAAGTTACTGCTCCACCATATCCGGATGGGGCAATCTTAGGAGGATTACTGCCTGAAACTACTGGTAATTTTACTACTGAATCTGGCATCTTAAATTCTTCTTTATTTTTCTCCATTGCGCCTTCGGCAATTGTTTTAAATAATTTATCTTTAGCTATAGTTGCTGGAACATTTCTTAAACAATATTCACTGTTTGAAGTATTATATCCATACCACATACCTATAACTGTTTTACTACTATATCCTACTACCCATGAATCTCTGATGGCATCTCTTGGTAATCCCATTTTTTGAACGTATGCGTCATCAAAGTTTGTAGTACCTGTTTTTGCTGCTACATTTTTAATGCTTCCACCAGTTAATTGTACATCTTGTAATACGCTTGTTATCATATAAGCTGTAGCATCACTTAATACACGTTTCTTTTTACTCTTATGTTTTACTTTTTCTCCTGTTTGTCTATATACATATTCTTTTACTGTATATGGTTCATTATAATATCCACCATTTGAGAATGCTGCATATGCTGCGGCCATTTGTAATGAATTAACTCCTGTGAAAGCTCCTATTGCATGTGCTTCATGAATTCTTCCATTTTCTACTTCTGGTGTGATACCTACACTTTTTACAAAATCAATTATCTTTTTATTATCTACTTGTTGGAAGGCTTTTAATGCTGGAATATTACGTGAAAGTGATAAAGCTCTTCTTAAAGTCATTGTTCCCATATATGAATTATCCCAGTTGCTTATTGATCTTCCATTTGAATAACTATAAGGTTCATCTACAAATACTTGTGCTGTTGACCAATCATTATATTCAATTCCTGGTCCATAATCAAATAATGGTTTAGCTGTTGATCCTGGTTGTCTTTTTCCTTGAGTTGCATAATTGTAGTCACTTATTTTTCTGTCTCGTCCAGCTCCAATTGCTAGAACTTTTCCAGTTTCACTATCAAGAACTGAAACTCCACCTTGAATTTTATCATCTTTCCATGTATATGTTTTTCCTGTCATGACATCATTTACAGCATCTTGTCTTGATTTATCCATATTTGTATAAATTTTAACTGATGTTGAATATGGATCAACTTCATATTTTTCTTGCATTTCTTCAACTACAGTATCAATATAGTCTTGATATGGGTTGTCAGATGATGTTATACCACCAGTAGAGCCTTCCGTCAAACTTTTTACTGGAACATAATTAGCTTCTTTTTCTTGTTCTTTAGTAATATATCCATGTCTTCTCATTAAGTATAGTACTGTTTTTCTTCTTGCTGCAGCATTTTCTGGATTTGATGTTGGTTTGTAATAATTTGGTGCTTTAAACATTCCTGCTAAAATAGCGGCTTCACTTAAATTTAAATCACTTACATCTTTACCAAAATATGCTTTAGCTGCTTCCTCAACTCCATAAATATTACCACCTAATGAATGGTTGTTTACATAAAATTCTATAATTTCTTCTTTAGAATAATTCTTTTCTAATTTAAATACTGCTAAATAAATATCTGTAAATTTACGAATTATACCTTTAACTCCATGAGCTTCGGTTGAAGTTAATGAATTTTTAACAACTTGCATTGATAAAGTTGATGCTCCACCTGCAGAACTTCTTCCTAAAATTTGTCCAAATGATGCTTTAGCAAACCTTGGGGCATCAAATCCATTATGAATGAAGAATCTTGAGTCTTCTGTTGCAACTATGGCATCTACTAAAACTTCTGGTAGGTCATCATATTTTACTTTTTCTCTTTTTTCAGCACCTATTTTTGCAAGTATATTTTCATCTTTATCATATATTATTGATAATTCTTTAGTATTAAGTTTTGTTTCATCAAATTTTGGAGCGGTTACTGTTATATAAACCATGAATAGTCCAAAGAGTATCATGCCAATTATCAATAAACTTAATAGCGTTATTAGAATAACATTTTTTATTCTTCGTCTTTTTCTGTTTTTTTCTTCTCTTCCTATTAAATAGATTAATCCAGTTATTATGACTTCAATAATTGCTACTATAATTGTTGATAAAATTCCCATTTTAAATAATGTTAAAACAAGAATAAAAGTACACATCATTATCCATGCAATAAAAAGATTTCTTTTTATTTTTTTCTGTTTTTCTTTTTTTGGTGATATTGGTGTAATATCTTTCGTTACTAATTTCTTTTGGTCAAAACTTTTTGTTTTAGTACTGTCATAACTAACCCTTTTTTTAATTCTTCTTTTGTCTTTCATTTTAATTCCTCCATTTTGTCTAATACTTCTAGATAATCTACTCTAGGAGTATATTTATCTTTTATTATATGACCTCTTTCTTGAAAGTAGGAAAGGGGAATTGATTTTTTTTGATATTTATTAAAAAAATATAATAAATCTTTTTCAAATAATAAATAAGTTTCATTTAATTTTACAAATCTTACTATTATGAATGCTATACCTTGATGTTTATAAATATTTTCTAAATGTTTTAATTGATGCAGGTGTATATTACTCAATGGGAAGGATGTCTTGTTTTTTGTTTCTTTAGCTTCAAAGTCTATATAT
>JAZUAY010000194.1:0-2855 GCA_045638205.1 Bacilli bacterium | reverse complement strand
AATATAATTAATTGAGGTGAAGTTATGACATATACAGTAAAAAGAGGTGATACTTTATATGGAATTAGTAGTCAATTTGGAGTATCAGCCATAGATTTAGCAACATATAATGGTGTTAAAAACAATACGATATATATAGGTCAGGTTTTAAAAATACCAGAAACAAGCGGAACCAACCCAAATAGTATGTTTATGTATACGGTAAAAAGAGGTGATAGTTTATATAATATTGCGAGAAGATATAACACCACAGTGGATGAGATTAAAAAACTAAATTATTTAACCAGTAATCTTTTAAGTATAGGCCAAGTATTAAGAATACCAGAAACATATACTGAAGAAGAAAAACTGCCATCATATACAAACTATACAGTAAAAAAAGGTGACAGTTTGTATTCAATTGCCAAAAAGTATGGAATAACAGTAAATGAGATAATGCAAGATAATGGTTTAAAAAACTATAATTTAAGTATAGGTCAAAACTTAAAGATAAGAACAAATGAAACTACTGACATAGTAGAAGAATGTTTTGGTGAGGTTGATATACCTACTTCAACAGAAAAAACTTATACAGTAAAAAAAGGTGATAGTTTATATTCAATCGCTCAAAAATTTAATACATCAGTAACTAATATAAAAAATAAAAATAATTTAACAAGCAATACATTACAAATAGGTCAGGTATTAAAAATATGAAAGGAAAGATAAAATGAATATTAATATAAATGATGCTACATTAGAAAGTGATGTAGCATATCAAGAATTTTTAAAAGAAAATCCAGGACGTGGATTATTAAAGGTAAGGGCATCTTCAGCATCCGAAGCAGTACCAGTAGAAGGAGTTGAAGTAATTGTAAGTAAAGATATTGGAAACAATAAAATAATTTTTTATGATGGTAAAACAGATGAATCAGGAATGATAAATGGAATAAGTCTTCCAACACCACCAAAAGTAACAAATAATGAAGCAGTACCAAAATTTGCAAATTATAATTTAGAAGCGATATATGGTCCAAGTAATATGGATAAAAACTATAATATATCAATATGTTGTAGTATAAGTGTAATTCAGTATATAAATATTACACCAAATGTAGAAAAGGATAGTAATTAATTATGGCAGTTAAATATCCAACAATACCAAATAATATAACAGTGCATTTAGGTAAACCTCAGGATGCTGCCAAAGATATAACAGTTTCTTTCCAAGATTACATAACCAATGTAGCAAGTAGTGAAATTTACCCAACATGGCCAGTAAGTGCATTAAAAGCTAATATTTATTGTATTATAAGCTTTGCATTAAATAGAATTTATAATGAATGGTATCGAAGTAAAGGATATAGTTTTGATATAACCTCATCACCAATTTATGATCAAGCATACATTGCTGATAGAGGAGTATATGAAAACATAGAAAACATTGTAGGCGAAATATTCAATGATTATGTTGTAAAACAAGGGCAAATACAACCGTATTTTACAAGATATTGTGATGGAAGAAATACAACATGTGATGGACTATCTCAATGGGGAAGTGTTACTCTTGCCAATCAAGGTAAGACACCACTTGAAATATTAAGATATTATTATGGTAATGATACGAATTTAGTATTAGATGCTCCAGTATCAGATAATACCATGGGATATCCAGGCTATGTAGTAAAACTAGGTAGTGCTGGAAATCCAGTATTATTAATACAAAGAGATTTAAATAGAATAAGAAAAAATTATCCTGCGATACCAAAAATAAATACAACATTAGGAATATATGATCAAGAAACAGTTGATGCTGTAACAAAATTTCAAGAAATTTTTTCTCTACCAAAAACAGGAGAAGTTGATAAAGCAACATGGTATAAGATAAAATATATTTACACCAGTGTTAAAAAGTTATCGGATCTATATTCAGAAGGAATAAGTGAAAATGAAGCAAGTCTATTATATAGAGATGAATTAAATTATGGAGATACAGGAATAGAAATTGCCTATTTAAATTATTATTTAGGAGCAATATCATTTTTTGATAAAGATATCCCATATTTAAAAACAAATTCTGTATTTAATGATGCTACCAAAACCATGTTAATGGCATTTCAAGAAAAATATGGATTACCAGTAACAGGAAAAGTCACATATACAGACTGGAATGCATTACAAAATGTCTATAACAAGTTACTAAAATCATATCCAAATGAATATAAAGAATATATTGATGATTTATATCCAAATTATTTTTTAGTAAAAGGTATGGCTAGTGAAGATGTAAAAAGATACCAAAAGTTTTTATTAGCAATATGTAAATATGATAAATCAATACCGGGAGTAAGAGTAACAGGAATATTTGATGATTTAACAGAACAGTCAGTAAGAAAACTTCAAAACGACTATGGCTTTGAAGTAAATGGTGTAGTAGGTCCATTATTATGGAGAAAAACAGTAGAGTTATCCAAAAGATAGAAAGATAGTTCACGCTTTTTATAATTATAATTTTTACTATTAACAGCAATCTTAATTTTATATGAAATTAATTTCAGCTGGTGACAATTTATCAACGATTAATTAAAAAAATTAAAAGTCTTTTTTAAGTGCAGAATTCAAAATTCCTATTGACAAAGATCTTATATAATTATTTATTAAAAAACAGAGATGCACATATTATGTTTTCCTCTTGTTTTTAGGTAAAACTAGAAACTGGAGGATGCTTATGAGAAATCATATTGCAAACAGGAGACTTGCTAACCATTGTCAAGTTCTTTTTTTCTTTTTTTATAAAATCTAAAAAAGAGCGCATTAGCCCCTTAATTTTATATGATTTTTTTTAAGTTTTATATAATGCTTTTACTCTAGCATAA
>JAZUAY010000193.1:0-10289 GCA_045638205.1 Bacilli bacterium | reverse complement strand
ATTGATAAACCAAATTCTAGTTCTTTATATCTACTATTAACGATATTTTTATATTTATCATAATAATAATCATGATTATTTAACTCTTCATCTGTCAATATATAATAAGGTTTTACTTTGAAATCAGTATTATAACCTCTACTTTTATTTACAGTTGTATAAATAAATTCTGCTTTAGGATTTTCTACGCTAACTTCAATATTATCATTAATATCATTTTTTTTCTTTATATTAACCTCCATCATCAACCCAGTAAAGTTATCAATATCATTTTGATCACTTATGAAATTACCTAATGAATAAACAACAAAAGTTTTACCATCATTAATATATTCTACTGGTTCTACTACATGTGGATGACTTCCAATTATAATATCAACACCTAAGCTAGATAAATAATTTGCAATCTCCTCTTGCTTATCAGAAACATCAAATGAATATTCTGTACCAAAATGCATTGCAACAATTACTAAATCGCAGTTTTCTCTTACTTTTTCAATATCAGATTTTGCTAGTTCATCACTATATACATTATTTAAATATTCTTTACCAACTGGTGTTTCTAATCCATTTGTAGGTACAGTATATGAGATAAAAGCATATTTAATATTATTAATTTCATGAATAGCAGTTATACTTTCTTCACGTGATGAAAAACTATCCCAAGAGCCACTAGTAACAACATTCTTATCTTTCCAATAATTATAAGAATTAAGTACTCCATCTTCACCTTTATCCATAGTATGATTAGTAGCAAGACTAACTAAATTAAAACCTGCATCTATAAAAGCATCTCCTACTTCAAATGGTGAATTAAATCTAGGATAGTTAGATAAACCCAATTCTTTACCACCAAGAATAGTTTCTTGATTATAATATACTAAATCATATTTAGAAGAAATTGGTTTTATATATTCAAGTTGTGGTTTAAAATCATATTTCCCATCATTATAAGCATCTTGATAAACTGCACTATGTATTAATGCATCACCTACCATCAAAAGTTTAACATTATACTCTTTTTCTTTTTTCTTTACTTTCTTTTCTTCTTTTTTTATTTCTTTGATTTTTACTTTATTTATTTTAACATCTTCACTAAATTTTAAATAAGCTATACTACTAAAAATTATAAGACCACTAATAAAAATTGAAGAAATTATTATAAATATTTTTTCTTTCATATTAAAACCTCATTTATTAGTATAATTATAATATTAAGATTAATACTTGTAAATATCAAAAGAAAAAGTACTACATTTTTATAGTACTTTTTGGTTCTAATTCATTTTTCTCATAAAGAACAACCTCACCCTTTTTAAGAGATTTCTTAACATCAATTACCCTTTGATTAGAAGAACCACACCATTTTAATCTAAAATCATGTAAGTGATCCATATACTGACCATCTACTAAAACATCAATATATTTCATAATTTCTTTATCTTTTAAATCTCTATCAAACAAAAATCCACTCCATACCCAAATATCTTTTTCTGGATATGTTTCTTTAAACTTTTTAGCAAGTCTAAGTGATGCATCAATGTTTTTAGGATGCATTGGTTCTCCTCCTAATATAGATAACCCTCTGATATATTCATCTTGTGCAAGCTCTAGTACTCTATCAATTACTTCATCAGTAAACTCTAATCCCTTATTAAAATCCCAAGTTTCAGGATTAAAACAGTTTTTACAGTGAAATGCACATCCTTGCATAAAAACAGATACTCTGACACCTGGTCCATCAGAAATATCCATTTTTCTTACTATATTAAATCTAGCCATTTTTCTTATCAGATTTTTTCTTTCCAGATGCTTTCTTTTTAGGTTTTTCTTCTACATCAGCTTTGTTATCTATATGAAGTACACGTTCTTTAATTTCTTGAGTTCTACCTTTATTCCAGAAATTAGTTCCAATATATCCACAAGTTCTTCTTGCTACATTTAATTTATCATGATCTCTATTTCCACATTCTGGACAATACCATTCAAGATTCTTATCAAGAAGTATTTCTCCATCATATCCACAAACTTGGCAATAATCACTCTTAGTATTTAGTTCAGCATACATTATATTATCATAAATAAACTTAATAATTTCTAAAACAGCATCAATATTGCCTTGTAAGTTAGGTGTTTCAATGTAACTAATAGCACCACCTGGAGATAGTTTTTGGAATTCACTTTCAAGTCTTAATTTTTCAAAAGCATCAATTTCTTCAAATACAGGTACATGATAACTATTAGTAATATAATCTCTATCAGTAATACCTTTAATAACACCAAATCTATCTTTAAGACCCTTAGCAAATTTGTATGTAGTTGATTCAATTGGAGTTCCATAAACAGAGTAATCAATATCTTCTGCTTCTTTCCACATTTTACAAGCATCATTTAATTTTTGCATAACAGCGATACCAAAATCATGTCCTTTAGCACCATCGGTATGAGAATGACCGGTCATATATTTAACACATTCATAAAGTCCTGCATACCCAAGTGAAATTGTTGAATATCCATGATGTAATAATTCATGAATTGACTCACCTTTTTCAAGTCGAGCTAAAGCTCCATGTTGCCATAATATTGGTGCAATATCACTTGTTGCATTAGCAAGACGTTTATGTCTAAGTTTTAAAGCTCTATGGCATAACTCAAGTCTATCTTCAAATATTTCCCAGAATGTATCCATATCACCATCTGATGATAAAGCAATATCTGGTAAATTTATTGTAACAACACCTTGATTAAATCTACCATAATATTTACCTTTACCTTCAACATAATTTTTAGCTTTTGCAACATTACCTAAAGATATTGATCTATCAGGTGTTAAGAATGAACGACATCCCATGCATGGATAACAATCACCTTCACCAAATTCATTTTTCTTTAACTCAAGCATAACTTTCTCAGAAATATAATCAGGAACCATACGTTTAGCAGTACATTTAGCAGCAAGTTCTGTTAAATAATAATATTTACTATTCTTATTCATATTATCTTCTTCTAATACATATAGAAGTTTAGGGAATGCTGGTGTAATAAAGGCACCTTTTTCATTCTTCATACCCATAGTTCTTTGTCTTAATACTTCTTCAATAAGCATTGCTAATTCTTCTTTATATTCTTCAGTCTCACCTAAATATAGACAAACTGATAAGAATGGAGCTTGACCATTAGTTGTTGTCATTGAATTAATTTGATATTGGAAAGTTTGAACACCATCTGTAACTTCACGAGCTAAATCTTCTTTGGCAAACTTTTCAGCATCTTTTTTACTCATTTTTCTTTTACTATATTTTTCTAAATAATTTTTATAACTATCTCTAATAAATGGTGCTAAATGAGTTAAAGTAATAGTACAACCACCATATTGACTAGATGAAACTGCTGTAATAAGTTGTGTTGCAATAGTCATAGCAGTCAAGAATCTATGTGGTTTTTCTATCATAACTCCATTAATTGTAGTACCATTTTGTAACATATCATCTAAATTGATTAAATCACAGTTGTGAAGTGCATTTTGTGCAAAATAATCTGCATCATGAAAATGAATTATACCAGCATCATGTGCTTCAACTATATCTTCTGGTAATAAAAATCTTCTAGTAATATCAGTACTAGTAATACCAGCAAGATAGTCTCTTTGAACTGTAACAATCTTTGCATTTTTATTAGAATTCTCAGTATTCCAATATTCACTTTCACCATCAATTAACTCTTTTATAGTTAAATCTGTAGTATTACTTCTTCTTACTAATTCTCTAGTATAACGATAAGTTATATATTGCTTAGCAAGTTTATATTTACCAAGATTCATTAAACGCATTTCAATAATATCTTGAATATCTTCAACAAGCATTCTTCTTCTATGTTGATTTTCAATATATTTAACAATATTTTTTATTTGTTTTTCACTTACTTGTTCTTCTTCCTCCACTTCCGTATTAGCTTTCATAATAGCATCAATTATTTTTTGAGGTTCATAATCAACTTCCCTCATATCTCTTTTTATAATTTTCATAATTTTTACCTCCATACTTTTTCTCTTAACTTAAATTCATTATAAAGCACAAGAAATAAACTAACTGTTGCAAATGCAACTTTTTAACATAAAAAAAATTATTTGTTGAAATATAAAGAAATTAGTAAAAAAAAATAGTGTAAAGCATTATACGAACACTTTACACGTAAGTGACAGAGGGCATATTATTAGTCACTAATTTTATATGGATTATTAACAGTTCCTTTACCAATTAAATTAATTTTACTTTTTAAGTAACAAACAGGATAAACATCTCTTTTAATGTTAGTTTTAGTATCACTAAATTCTTTATCAATATAAAATATTTTATTATTTATGCTACTCATAGTCCATGAATTAATCATATTTTTACCAATAAAACTAGTTCTATTACAACTCTTAATATTTTTAACAAAGTAATTTATATTCAAACACTTTGAATTACTATTAGAATTAATTAAAGATTCTAAATCAATTAATCCAACGTAAGCATAATATTTTCTATTATTCAAATTAAAACTATGATACTTTAAATATTTAGTATCTTTAATACTTTTATAATAAGTACTATTAAGATATTTATTAAGACTCGATCTATGCCATTTAACTCCTCCATTATTATCAAAACTATACTTACCAATAGAATTATTTTTTATTATTTTAATAGTACCATCTTTATTAAAAGAAATAATTCTCCACACTTCATTATTAAATATTAAGTAATTATTAGGATTTACCCCATTAAAATTTAAATTTAATGCTTTAACATTAATAAAAGTTGCAAAAAGCATTAAAAACAAAAAGATTTTTTTCATAAAATCGCCTCCATTTTGCCCTCCACTATATATATTCGCAAAAAAAAGAAAGATTTGTAAAAAAAAAGAATTTTTCTCATAATTCTTTTTTTAAAACATCCATAACTTTAATAAAGGTTTTTCTATCTTTTTCACTTAACTTTTCTTTTTGTCTATCACTTAAAGCAATATAACCATCAAAATTTAAATTATCATATTCCAAATTTTTAACCTGAAGCCTACTATCAGGAATTTTTTCATAAAAACTAATTCTAGAAGTTTTATTATTTACATAAGTTTCATAATTATTAGCATTATCTACTAATTCAAATAATTTAGAAATATTATAAATAGTAGGTTTTAAAAGACGCATAACATCATCTTCATTTATATCTAAATTATCATTAAGCAAAATATCAAAATCTTTAATATAAGATTTTATTTCCTCTATATCTTTATCACTTAATTTAGAAATAATAAATAAAAGATTTACACTCTTTTCTTTTAAAACATCTATACTTTGTTTGTAGCATTCATAAGTTAAGTTACTAAATTCATACTCTTTAGTAATCAACTTATCTTTAAAAGAAACCTCTGGCTTAAAAACAAAATCATTCATATAGTCCTCATAATCAGAACTAATTCTAACATTATCTAATTTTTTATTCTTATAATCTTCCCTTAATTTATTTCTATCAAAAACATCAGGATATTTTTCATTAAATCTTATCCTTAAATTCATAATGATATCTATATCATCTAATTCCATTTTAGATCCCATTATTTTTTCATTAAGTTGTTTTAAATTTATTCCAAATTTATCTTCTATGTACAAACTCATAAACTTAGGATCCACATAACTATTACTCATAACCATAACCTCCATATTTTAACTATACCACTTATAATTAATAATTTCAATATTAGAAAAAAAATAATCTCAATTTATGAGATTATTTTTTCTTATTTTTTAATTCATCAATTTGTACTTGAAGTTTCTTATTTTTGTTATTAACATATAAAACAATTCCACAAGAAGCGATTGCAGTAATAACAATACTCCAACCTGCAAGATTATTCTCACTTAATTTTTCTTCATTTTCTTCATCATCTGATGTATCATTAGCAGTTGTATCATCACTATTACTATCATCGTTTGTTGTTTCAGCTTTAGTACCATCATATTTTTCCATTACATCATATCGTTCACTACTTTCATGAAGTGAATTTATAGCTTCTTCAATATCACTATCCATACTTGATGCATATCCTTCAAAAGTTTTATCACCAATGATAATAAATGGTACTCCACCACCTTCTTTACCTAAGAAAGCAGCTAAATTATTCATAAGTTCACTATTATTAGAATCATTCCAAACTTCAAAAATAGTAAATTTAATTTTAGAACCATATTTCTTAATTAAATCACTTGAAGCATATTCTAAAAATTCATGACAATGACTACATCCAGAACCTCTAAAAAGATAAATATTTACAGGATTATCATCTGATGTATATTTAGATAAATTTTTAGTACTAATATCTTCATCTTTTAAAGCAGCTTTTAAATCTTCTGTTTTATAATCTTCTAGATTAACACCCTCTGCACTAACTGTAATTGGAATTAATAAAAGTGTTAATACTAATATTAAACTAAATAATTTTTTCATAACTTAACCTCCCATATAACTATATCATCTTTGTTATTTTTTTTCAACAATTACTTAATCATCATTTTTAAAGGGATGTTTAACCCTATCTTTAACTCTATTAACTAAAATACTAATAACCGTATTATAAAGTTCATCTGCATCATCATAACTAATACCTAAACTTTTCATTAATCCATCAGTCATCTTATCTTTATTTTTTCTACCAACTATAAATGTATCTTCCACAATATCATTTATTTTAATACATTCCTCATCACTATAATTAGTAACCTTCTTTAATTCTTTTAAAAACATATTTTTATCCATAATTTTAATCCTCCTTCTAAACACACATACCTAACATATGAAATATATATCTAATAATTGTAATTAATCCTACTGTAGTAAAAAGCATAGGAAAAGGTTTAAATTTAATAGGTTTAATATATCTATCATATAAAAACATTAAAATTGTAATAATCCATAAAATACATGTGGGATTACTATGCCAAGATTTATTAAACTGAAAAGTAAACATATAAATTGCCGCATGAGTCATCCCACAACCTGGACACTCAATCCCAAGAAATGCTTTTACAGGACACACTGTACCAAAAAAATATTGCATAAAAATCATATAAATAAGTAAAGGTATAATTGCAGGTTTAATATCTTTAAAATCTTTTTTTAATTTATCCATTTTAATTAAAAAGAAATTTATATAAATAAATTTCTAAATTCCATATCCACTACTTGTATTATTTGGAACAGTTACTCCACTAACCAACAACAAGAATACTAAAATACCTATTAGAATTAAACCTATAATAAAGAAACAAAAATAACTTCTAGCAAAATTCCTTAAGTTAATATTACTAGTTCCACCAAAAGCAAATACTAAAAGTAAAATAAAACCTATACATGGAATTGAAAATAATATTTCATATCCAAAATATCCCCACATAGATATAGGCTTATACTCTGATGGAATATTAGTAGTAGTAACTTGAAAAGAATTATTATTTACATTTTGTGGTGTATTATTCTGTTCTACATCATTTTTTGACATTTCCTTTGTTTCATCTAATAATTCTTCTACATCATTATTATTCACTACTATCAACTACCTTTCTAAAACAAGTTTAGCATATTTTATTAAGTATGTATATATTATTTAAAATAATTTATTTACTGTTTACGTTAATTCCACCAAACCTTCTATCACGACTAGTATACTCAACAATTGCTTTATCAAAATCATCACAAGAAAAATCAGGAAATTTAGTTTTTGGAAAATAAAATTCTGCATAAGAATTTTGCCACAATAGAAAATTACTAAGTCTTAATTCTCCACTTGTTCTAATCATTAAATCAACATCTGGCAAGTCTTGATATAAATATTTAGAAAAAACATCTTCATCTATACTATCAACATCAACATTTTCATTAACTATTTTTTTAACAGCATCAACTATTTCAGCACGTCCTCCATAATTCATACAAATATTAACGATACCGCCCGTATTATTTTTAGTTTTTAAAGTAAGTTCATCTCTAGCTTCAATAACTTTTTTAGGTAATGGTTCATCACGACCAGAAAATACTACTTTAATATTATTATCCATAAAAAACTTAGTTTCTTTTTTACACATAATAGTAAATATATCCATTAGATGATCAACTTCTTTTTTTTCTCTTTTAAAGTTTTCTGTAGAAAAAACATATAAACTTAAAACCTTAACACCACGCGATAAAATATATTTAGAAATATTTTTTAAATTTTTAAAACCAGCATCATGTCCTTTTAAACGTGACATTCCTTTTTCTTTAGCCCATCTACCATTACCATCTACAATTATTCCAACATGATTAGGAATTTTCAAATTACTATAGTCCATAACTACACCTACTTCCATTAAATATAATACTATTACTTTTAAATAAAATCAACTATTATTCCAACAATTACACCTATTATATAAATAATAGATAAAACTTTAACATTTTCTTTTATATTTTTATTAGTTTTAAATAAAATTAAGATTCCCAAACCACTTCCAGTAAGTAAACCTGATAAAAGTGCCCCAATTGTAATAAAATTTGAAAGATATAACTCAGTTATAATAACACTACCAGAACAATTAGGAATAAGACCTATTAAACTAGCTAGAAAATAAGTTAAAATATTCTTATTTAAAAGAATTTTAGAAAGACTATCTTCACCAATAAAGAAAATAACAAAATCAATAAGTAAATTAATAATTAAAATAAACAAACTAATTTTTAAAGCATGTATTATACTAGACTTTATTATACCATGTTCACAATCACAATGTTCATCATGACACATATGAGCTATATTATTAGTTTCAATATTTTGTTTATAAAATAAATCAACTAAAACACCTGCAATTATACCAATAACTACTTTAACTCCTACAATTTTAAGCATAAAACTAAAATCAATATTCTCACTTATCATAATAGGTAACATCTCATCACTAGTTGACAAAAACACTGCAATTACTGTTCCTAAAGTAATTACTTTGTTAGCAAAAAACTCTGCTGCCATAGTACTAATTCCACATTGAGGTAAAGCTCCTAATACACCACCAATAATTGGACCAGCTTTCTTACTTTTAGTAAGTATTTTTTTATTATTAATTTTATGTTCAACAAACTCTAAAATTAAAAAAGTAACCAAAAGATATGGAAAAAGTTTTAAAGTATCTATTATTGCATCTAATATTACATCTAACATAAATTACCCTCCTTCAAACATTTTTTGCAAATACCATTAATAATAATATGATTATTATTAAGAAAAAACTGGTGTTTTTCATTTATATGTTTAGATAAATCCTTAATACAATCACAATCAACGTGTATCATCTCTCCACAATTATCACATTTTAAATAAAAATGATTATCATGACTACACTTTTCTAAATACCTATAATAAACAGTATTATTACTACTAATACTTTTATCAATAACTCCTAAAGATAAAAGTTCATCTATAAATCTATATATTGTTGTTAAACCTACTTTTTTATTAAGTTCTTCATAGATATCTTTAACAATAAAAGATGACTTCTTATTTTTAATAACATTAAGTATTAAATCCTTTTGTTTAGTATTATATGACATAACACACCTCCAAAAATGAAAATAATTTTCATATTTAATTATACACATAAACAAAAAATAATGCAAGAAAAAAAGACTATTTATAGCCTAATTTATTTTTAAGCACCTCTTCAAATGCCTTTAAACCATATTCTTTATTATAATAATTAGGAAATTCATTAAGATGTGCAAGCGCTATTTTAGAAGTTATTATTAAATCATTATTAGTAACATTAGTTAAAGGATTAATATTGCCATGTTCAAGTTCAATATTAATGCCATTTAAAAAATCTTCTTTGCTAAATTTATCAAAATTAATTCCTAATATCTTAGCAGCTAATTCTGCTTCTTTTAAACTAAACATATTATCACCAATTAATTATATGAAATAATTATTAAAATTGACACATAAATATGAATATATTATTTTTTCTAAAACATTTACAAATGGTTAGAATTATGATATTATTATACATGTAAAGAAAAACTTTACATATAATAAAAAAAGAGATAACCTAATATTCGCTTGTTAGGTTAGCCTCTAAGTTGTTTTAGAAGCGCCATAACAAACTGATATGAACCCCATTTCTTGGACAAAAGAAATGAGGTTTTTATATGAGTAAATTGAGTGTTGAAGACAAGATAAATATATATTATGAACGTAAAAATGGTAATACTATAAAAAATATT
>JAZUAY010000192.1:0-3179 GCA_045638205.1 Bacilli bacterium | reverse complement strand
TTCTCTGCCGCGAATTTTTTTATACATATATAATATATAACAAACATATCTAGTGCCGTAAACGGCGTCTGAACCACAGTATTTTGTGGTTGAAAAAATAAATTAAAAAAACTTAAAAAACTTTTAAAAAAGTTATTGACTTAATAAAAGTTATATGTTATAATAAGTATGTAAGTTGATAGAACACTTAATCAATTTACAAGTTCTTTGAAAATTAAATAAGAAAGGTTGTGAGATTATGGAAAAAATCCAAAATGAAAAAAAAGAACTAACTATCACAGACAAACAAAGAAAGGGCTTGGAATTATTGGTCTTTATAGGAAAACCTGTGTGTGCTAAACAAGCAATTACCGACTATAAAGAACAAGTCAAAGAAAAGGGCTTTGATATTGAAAAAATCAATGGTCTTAATGCTACACTTGCAAGTCTAGCAAGTAAAGGACTTGTAGAGAAAAAAACAGGTCAAAACTTTGTCTATGATAACAAGTTATTAACTCATTATGTTATAACAGAGTTAGGACTTAAAATCTTGGAAAAGAAAAGCAACTAAAAAGTTGCTTTTCTCAAACCATTAAAAAAACATTAGAAAAGGAAAGGTAAGAAAATTATGGAATTATTATTATGTAAAGAAGAAAAAAAATCAAGTTTAAAGAAAGAAAAAAACTACTTTTTGACAGATGTTGAAACTTGCGACAATTCAAGAGTTATTATGGAATGGTCTTTTATGATTATTAACGACTTAATGGGAAAAACACAAGAATATTGTTATATCATAAAAGAGGTATGGGAAAACGAAACCTACCGAAACGGAATATATGCAAAAAACAAATTGGCTCATTGGCAAGAAATGATAGACAGTGGAAAAGCTAAAATAATAAGCATATATAAATTATATGACATAGTAAACAAGTTAATTGAAGAAAAAAATGTTAATTTGTTTTGTGCTTATAATGCTAGTTTTGATTATTCGGCTATACAAAAAACCTACCATAGATACGGAATAGACAAAAGACTAGATTACGAAACAAGCAACAAAATACTTGGCTTGGAAAAGTTTTGTCTATGGAACTATGCTAAAAAACTTTTTAGAACAAAAGAGTATGTAAAATGGGCTATGGCTAACGGAATAGAAACAGACAAAAAGAACATACAAACAAGTGCAGAAGCCGTTTACAAATACTTAACTGAAAATACTTGTTTTGCTGAAAGTCATTATGGCATAGAAGATTTACAAATAGAATATTCAATATTCTTGGCAAGTGCTTTTAGAAATACACTTGATAGAAACAATGCTCTTGAACTTAACAAAAACGGACATTGGTCTTATATCAAAAAATATCAACAAGAACTTGCAGAAAAAGGGGTTATATAAAACCCCTTTCTTTTTTTTAAAAAAGTTTTACAAAACTATTGACATAATATTTAAAATGTGGTATAATATAAATAACAAAGAGATATTGGGCTTATGTCTTTTTGTTATAGATTTGTTTATTATGGTAAATTACCTTTCTATGCAAACATAAACCGGAATTGTTAAGCCCCTATATATCACAACCTTTATATATAGAGAGTGGAAAAGACTTGTCAAAACTATTGACAAGTTTTTTCTTTTGTGCTATAATAAGAAATGCACGAAAGGAAAGGTGGCAAACAAATGTTCGTTAAAGATAATTTAGGTTTAACTTTTTTTGATAGAATAAAATTAAAACTTTTATTAAGAAAAGTATTGACAAAGTAAAAAAAGTATGCTATAATATAGTTATAAACAAAAAAAGAAAGGTTGTGTTTATTATGTATTATGAATTTGCCGGAGAAAGAGCAAAAAGAAGAAAAAAATTAAGACAAGAAAAAAAATGGAATTGCTTTTATCATTCACACAGATTAAAAGATATTTTGGTTGAAGCCGATATGAGCCGACCAAAAGAAGAATTTGACTTGCCTACTAGATATTATAATCAATATGACAAAATGATAGAAGAAATTTTAAAGAAGAAAGACTATGACAACGAAATGCCTTTTAGTCATGCCGAATGTAAGTTTATTATATACTTATTAGTGGCTTATATAAGTGATATAAGGGGCTTATATGACCAAATAGAACAAGTGTTTGAAGTAATAGAAAGTAGAAGGCTATTAAAAAAATATACAAAAGACGAAGAAGAAAATTAAAAAAAGGGTTGACAAGCCCTTTTTTTTATGGTATAATATTTATATAATAAAGAAAGGTTGTGATTTAATGAAAAAAATTGTTTTAGACATGGACGGAGTTTTAGCCGATTTCTTCAATGAAGAAAATTACATGGCAAGATTTGAAACAGAAAAGGGGTTTTTTAAAAGGTTAGCCCCTATCAAAAATAATTATAAGTATGTAGAAAGATTTATTGATATTGGACTTGATATTTATGTGTTAAGTTCAAGCCCTAATGACATGGCAGATAAAGACAAAATAAAATGGCTTAATAAATATATACCAAACTTGGCAAATGATAAAATAATCTTTTGTAGGAACGGACAAGACAAAGCCGATTTTATGAAAGATATTACAAATGCAATACTTATTGACGACCATACACCAAACTTAATAAAATGGAAAGTTAAGGGGGGTAAGGCAATAAAATATATAAATGATATAAATGACAAAAAAGGCGTTCACAAATGCTTTAATATAAAAGAATTAAGAGAGTTTAAGGACTTAAAAGAAATAATAAGAGAGTTCTAAACTCTCTCTTTTTTTGTCTTTATTTTTTTTTGTCGCACGACCGAACAAACGTTCGCCTCCACCCAAACACATGGTAACCAAATTGGAGGATACCAAAATAGTGCCACCTCCGGTCCCGGTACCGAAAAGGAGCTGGGGAGCTGGGAGCTGGGGCGGACGCCCCCCCAACCCCCCAACCTTCTATTATATCACAAAGGAGCTGCGCTTGTCAAGTCTTTTTAAAAAAATATTATTTTTTTTTTTTAAATATTCTTCCCCTTTTATTATATCACGTTTTGGTGGCGTTTGTCAAGTATTTTTCAAAAACTTTTTTAAAAAAATTTTTCATTTTTCTATTGACTTTTGCTTTCTGATATGGTATAATTATTATAGAAATTAAGAGAAAGGAAAAAGTTAAATGGTTAGGGTAGGCTTACGCCTATCCCCCCTATAATCCCCCCACTATATATTATACCACAAG
>JAZUAY010000191.1:0-2597 GCA_045638205.1 Bacilli bacterium | reverse complement strand
ATATAGCAAAAGAATCATAGAAGAAATGCTATATTTTTTTATTTCATTGACAAAATGTGTAAATTTAAAAAATTAAAAAACGGAAAGGATAGTAATTTTAAATTATCCTTTATTTTATGCGGACTTTTTCAGTGACTAAGTTACTAACTTTAGGATTCTTTTTTATTTACAAAACAAAAAATCAACCCAATATTTCTAATAGGTTAATTTTTATTTTTTTGTCTAATAGAACATTTTTTATAGATGTCCATAATTTCTTATTCTTCTTTGGTCTTCCACTGTACCAAGTTTTAATACTTCAACTTCTATATCTCCATGAACTCCCCATCTTCTTGCTGCAACTTGAGATTCTGATACTAAATCAAATATATATTTACTATCAAGTCCTATATTTTTATCTCCTCTATCTAGTACTATAGCATTAAATGATGTGTATGAGCCATCATCCATTTTTTCTGTTATTTTAACTATTGTTGCTAATGGGAAATCTAGTTTACCAGCATGATCTGCTGCTACCATTCTTACATTTCCATAACCGCCGGCATTAAAATATATATTTCTAAATGTCATTTGATAGCCTATTGCTGTCATACCTAATCCTAAAGCTCCAAGTCCTCTTGATTTTTCTTCATCTGTATAATTATTAGCTCTACAACAATCTGTTCCATATGATGACATCTTTCTATTATAAAATTTAGCTCCTTGGAAAACTCGTTTATCAGAATTTGATACTACATTTGTTACTTGTTCTCCACTTCCTCCTGCTCTTGATGATACAACTTCTTGTGTTTTTACAGGTGTTACTGTTTTTGCAGCTTCTATTCTTTTTTGTTCTTCTATTTTTTCAAGTTTTGCAACTTCTTCTTTCTTTTCTGCTTCTTTTGCTTCCTCTTCCTTCTTTTTTTCTTCCTCTTCTATTTGTTTAGCTTTAACAGCTTCTTTAGCATTTTCTAAAAAAACTGTTGTCTTAACCATTTTAGTTTGAGTAGTGGCATCTGTCTTATATTTAATTGTTTCATCTTTACCATTTACTAAAATAGTTACTGGAATTAAAGCAATTAACATAATATTTAAAATATAAATATATTTCTTCATAATGTGATACCTCCTCATAATAATCGTAACATTAAAAAGATGTATTTACAATAAATATGTAAATACATCTTTAAAATTATTGTCAAATATTGTAAATAATATATATTATAACAATCTTTGTATGTAAGTGTTTTAACTTGCTATTTGATCTGTTTTTTTTGCAAGTTTTCTTATAGTATCAATATTAAAAAGTTGTAATATGTTGTTATATATTTCTGCTAAATCTTCTGAGTATACTTCGCCAATTTTTTCTAATAACTGTTCTTCTTCAATTCTTTCAGGTATTTCAATTCTCACATATGTAGGCTTTTTTAACCCTATTTCTTTCCAATGTTTTAATTTTTGTTTTTTTAATTTATTCCTTGTACTTGTAGTTAGTTTAGTTCCAAGATAATCTGGATTTGTATCAATAATTAAACCACGACCATCATCTATTATTAAAAATGGTCATACTTCAGATCATAATAATATCTGTTCTTAATTTCTACTAACACTGGATTTACAACTTTCCATAGTTAATTTATAAATAATTGTGTTATTAATAAATTCACGCGAGTAATCTCACGGTTACTCTTTTCTGCTTCACCAGAACCCACCCACTTTCTTATTAATTTAATTATATCAATAATAAATGTGTCTGTAGATATAATTGTATTATTTCTTTTTAAAATTAAAAGTAATTTCCTTATATATAAAACATTAAGAAAAATAATTTCTTAGTGACTTTATTATAATTATCTAGCTTTCATTTTGCAATCATAACCAGATTTAATCATTTTACTTTTTATATTATATATATCATCTTTATATTTGAATTCAGGATAAATTCCTCCTGCTTCTGTAAATTTAGTTAACATTGAATTATCTAAAATACTATAATCATTAGATTGCACTCTAGTACTTATATTATCACTAGTAGTGCACATCATTTCTATTCCTTTTATATCTTTGGTTATAGTTTCTACTTCTTTACAATTATTATAGTCTTCTGCTATTACTCCATTATCTTCTGATGATAATGTTGTATCAAAAACTGCACTCATTAACTCTTTTTTGGTAAAACTATAAGTGTATTCATATTCAACTACAGTAGTATCATCCTTTTTATCCATTGTACAAATTAAATCACCATTTTGGATTTCATTATTACTACTATTTATATTACCATTTTGTAAAAAGGCAGATATTTCTGGTAAAAACATAATAAAGGCTCCTAGTAAAATAAAGAATATAATTAATAAAAATGTCTTTCCTTTACCTCCACTGTTACTATTATCATCAATTGGAGTTATATTTACTGTTGGAGTATTATTATTAGGTTGTTCTACAACAACCGGCTTACTAGGTGGTATTTGATTTTGATTTTCATTATTATTCATTCTATTTATAACAGGTATATGAATATTTGGGTTTACGGGAATTTGATTATTTTGATTTATATTGTTATTTGGTACTTGAGTATTATTTACATTCATATTTATATTAGGATTTTGATTATTATT
>JAZUAY010000190.1:0-8265 GCA_045638205.1 Bacilli bacterium | reverse complement strand
ACTGTTAGGATCACCTATTTTTATTTTTTTAATTTCCATAAAATCACCACATTTCACCTTTTTAATTGCACTATAAGTGCCAAAGGCGAACCTACTATATAATAAGATTTATTTTTATGCAAACAATAAATTTGTTAAATTTACTTGAAAAAGTCCATCAATTTGCTAAATTCCCCTAGGGGATTTTGTCAAATTCACTAAAAAAAAGCATCCGAAAATGCTTTTTTCAATGTTTTATAAATATTCTTTTAAATCTTTTATTGTTTTTTGTTGAAATTTATAAAATTTCTTAGCTAATATTTTATGATCGTGTTCTAACTCTTCATCATAATCGTTTAGTTTTTGTTCAATTTTTATTGATCCCATTGATACACCCTGAATCATCATGTCTGCTATTGATGAATCACTATTATCATCTTTTACTTCCTTTTTTATTCCCATACTAGATCCCATTTTAGACACTCTCGATGGTTCAGGTATCTCTATATCTGCACTTTGTAATATCTCTTTAGCTTTATTTTCATAATCACTATACTCTTCTTTTATTTCTTCTAAATATGGTTTTATTTTATTCTCTTTTCCTTCTAGGTCTTTTAATAATTCTTCAATGGTATCACATGCCATTGTAGCATCATGATAGATTTGTTCAATTACTTCATATTTTCCTTTCATATTATCCCTCCAATATTTATTATTTGACTAAACAAATAAATTATACATATAAATTTTTTGGATATAATATTAATGGTGATGATTATGAAATATTATATTAATATCTTCTTTATATATTCGTTTTTAGGTTTTGTTATAGAAACTATTTTAAAATTTTTTTTCTTTCATAATCTTAATAATGGTATTCTTTATGGTCCAATTATCCCTGTATATGGATTTGGTACTTGTTTAATAATTTTTATAGAAAGATTTATTTTTAATAGAATAAAAACTAAAAGATTTTTTAAAATAATTCTACTCTTTTTAATATCAACTTTATCTCTTACACTTTTAGAATTTATTGGTGGTAATTTAATTAAATTGCTTTTTCATAAAACTTTTTGGAATTATTCTGATATGAAATATAACTTTGGGCCCTTTATTTGTTTGGAAATTAGTTTGATTTGGGGTATTATGTCTTTAGTCATTGTTTATGTTATAAAACCAAAACTAGATAAATTAATTAAGAAAATACCAAGTAGCCTAACCTACCTGGCATTATTATTATTGTTAATTGATATTATTTTAACTATTAAAACTATTTAATAACTTCAATACCACCCATATATTTTCTTAATACCTCTGGTACTGTAATTGTTTTATCTTCATTATAATTGTTTTCAAGTACTGCTATCATTCCACGTGGGGTTGCTACAACAGTATTGTTAAGTGCATCCTGAAGCAATTTTTCCTTAAAACATTTTTATCTTGCATTTAATCACCTTGTTTTAAATCTTTTTATAAACTTTGTTTTTAGATTGTCTGTAAGCATGTCTTTGCATATCTATATCATATGGAACGTCCTGAAACATTATATGATGTTCATATTGTTTCATAGTAGACTCGTATTTATCAAATCTGGTTAATGTGTGTTGAATCAGTGGTCTTACTGCTTTAATAGTTTTTATTTGGTATTGTTTTAATTGTTTTAGTAATTCTGAATTTAAAGCCTCACATACACTTATATTATCTTGTCCAAATATATAATATGTACATCCCAATTCTTCTATTTCAGCTAATACTTTCTTTAATCTATCAACATTGTAATCGCCTTCATAGTGTATGTCTACATCTACACAACTAGCTATTTTTTCTAAAATACCTTTTACTATTGGCCTATAAATATTAGTTGTATAATCGGCCAATTTTTTTAAATGTTTGTTTTGTGGTGTTATTTTATATTTAATCTTCATTTCTTTTAACCAATACTCTATATATTTATCAGCACATTTACTTTTATTTATAGGATCTTTTATTTTATTTATTTCTACATCAATTTCTTGTAATAATATCTTTAATTTTTCTTCTATAAAATTCTCATCTAATTGATTCACTAAACTACAATCTTGCGAAATAACATCATTATTCATAGTTTCTATGTTTTTAGTATCCTCATTTTGGTTAATTAATTCTTTTGACTTGAAAATTTCATTTGACTCAATATCATATTTTTCTAAAAGTTCTTTTAGCTCACCAATAAAATTCTTTTCACTATTTTTATTATTCATGTTTAATCACCTCATATTAAAATTCTATATTTAATTAAGTTATTTTACTTTATAATCTATTTCTGGCCATTCAGGTTCAATATAAATTCCTTTTTCCATCATTTTTATTACATAATCATATTGATTTAATTTTTTCATATACATATCAAATCTAGAAAGTGTAGAATTAATCAAAGATACAGGTTCTTTATCTACATCAGTATTTGTTTCTTTAAGAACTTTTATTTTTCTCAATCGTTCCATATTTAATATATTACTTTCTTTTTCAAATACAAAATCTGTAATTTGTGGAGCTCTTTTCCAATTATCTAAAATTTTATTCACAATACTTACATCATATTTACCATCTTCTTGTTTACTCATATATAAATCATAAATATAATTTTTTATCGCTGGTTTACAAAGATTTGCAGCGTAAGTTGATAATTTTTGTAAATGTCTTTGGCATAAAGGATATATTGGTTTATATAATTCTATAATTTTTTTTAACCATTCTTTTACTTTTTTATCTGCAAATTCAATTTTATGATAATAATGTACATAAAAACTAGTGACATAATCTATGCTTGATAACATTTTGTCTAATTCAATATCAACATTATTTATAATGTCAGTATTGATAGAATTATTCATTATATTAAATGTCTCAGATTTTATATCTTCTTCATTATTAAAAAAAGAATCTTGATATTTATAAAATTCTATAAAATCGATACTTCCATCTATAATTCTCTTTTTTAATTCTTTTAATTGTATTTCATCATTATTTTTGTTACAATCTAAATTTATTTGGTTCATTTTTAGTATCACCTCATATACCCAGTATTATATCATATATGCTTTAAAATGTAAAATTCTATAAATGATTTTTTTTGTAATCAACATAATATGAAAAAAAGAATCAAAATCACTTTAATTCAATTTTTTTATTCCACCCATATATGGTCTTAACGCTTTAGGTACTGTAATTGTTCCATCTTCATTATAATTGTTTTCAAGTACTGCTATCATTCCACGTGGGGTTGCTACAACAGTATTATTTAAAGTATCTACAAATACATTACCATCTTTTGTTTTTGTTCTTATTCCAAGACGACGGCTTTGCGCATCTCCTAATGTTGAACAACTTCCTACTTCAAAATATTTTTTCTGTCTTGGACTCCATGCTTCAACATCACATGATTTTACTTTTAAATCGGCTAAATCGCCACTACAACATTCCAAAGTTCTTACTGGTACATTTAAATTTCTAAAGAATTCTACAGTATATGACCACATCTTATTATACCAATCCATTCTTTCTTCTTCTTTACATAAAACTATCATTTCTTGTTTTTCAAATTGATGAACTCTATATAAGCCTCTTTCTTCTAATCCATGTGAACCTACTTCTTTTCTAAAACATGGTGAATATGATGTCATGCATATTGGTAAATCACTTTCTTTTACAATCTGATTTTGGAATCTACCTATCATTGAATGCTCACTTGTTCCAATTAAATATAAATCTTCATTTTCTATTTTATACATCATTGCTTCCATCTCTGGAAAAGACATTACACCTTTAACGACATCAGAATGTATCATAAATGGTGGTATGCAATATGTAAAACCTTTTTCAATCATAAAATCTCTTGCATAGGCAAGCATAGCTTCATGAAGTCTTGCAATATCTCCTGTTAAATAATAAAAACCATTACCACTTGTTCTTCCAGCACTTTCTTTATCAAGTCCATTAACACTCTCACAAATATCTGCATGATATGGTATCTCGTAATCTGGTACAACTGGTTCTCCAAATTTTTCTATTTCTACATTTTCTGTGTCATCTTTTCCAATTGGAACTGATTGATCCATGATATTAGGTATTACTAACATCCTTTCTCTTATTTCTTTATTTAATTTAGCTTCTTTTTCTTCAAGTGAAGTGATACGTTCTCCAAAACTTGCAACTTCTTCTTTAACCTTTTCAGCCTCATCTTTTTTGCCATCTCGCATTAAAGCACCAATTTCACTACTTTTTTTATTTTTTTCAGCTCTTAAAGAATCGCCTTCTTTTTTTAATTTTCTTACCTCTTCATCTAGGTCTTTTACTTCATCTACTAAAACAATCTTTTCATCTTGAAATTTATTTTTTATATTTTCTTTTACTAAATCACTTTTTTCTCTTATTAAATTAATATCTATCATTTTTATTCTCCTCCAATTCTTTCAAAACGATATTTTTGTTTAACTTTAGGATATTTTTCATGATCAACTTCTTCTAGAAACATATTAAGTGGTCTTGCATAAATACCATCTTGGTGATTATCAATACCCTCTACTTCACTACTGTTACATACATAAATCACTAATTCTTCCCCTGTTTCACTATGTGTTGCTGTTGTAATTACATATGCTAAGTATCCTTTAAAATGTCTATAAACTGTGTTAGGTTTTATCTCTCTCATAAATTTCTCTCCTTTTTTATTTTTTTATATACTTTTAATGTTTTTTCACTCGGAGTGTATATATTTTCTGGTAAATTATTTAATTCAAACCAACTCCATTTATCAATTTTATTTTTTTCCATTACCGAGGCAGTACCACTATATTTATTAGTATGCACATATATTGTTACAAAATGTCTATCACTTCCTATATCATCACCACAACCAAATATTTCTATATTTTCTATATCTAAATTGGTTTCTTCCTTAGTTTCTCTTTTGGCACATTCTATAATCTTTTCTTTATATTCTAATTTTCCTCCTGGTAAAGTCCATGTGTCAGGTTCATATATTCCACCAGTATCATCATATTTTGGAATTCTATGTCCTAATAACACTTTGTTATCATCTATAATAACTACACCTACTCCAATTTTTGTTATATTTTTCATTTTTCCCTCCAAATACAAAAGGATAGTACTCTTAAGGAGGACATAGTGCCCGGTACCATCCTTTATTAACTTAATTAGATAACGGTTTTAACCGGAAAAGCAATACTTTTCATCTCTTAGAGCAGACTAAATAAACTCGTTTTAATCATTTTCACCAACCATGACTTCTCTTTCTAAAACTTATTTATTATTTTCTCTAAATCCAACGATTTAATATTATTATATAAACTTTTTTTTCAATTTGCAAGTCTATTTTAAAAATTGATACATAAAATTAAATTAGTAAAGGAGGATTGATTTAATAATGGAAACACTAAAAGTTTCATCAAAATCTAAACCAAGTAGTGTTGCAGGTGCACTTGCAAATGTTTTTCGTGAAAAAGGCGTTGTTGAAATACAAGCGGTTGGTGCTGGGGCTTTAAATCAAGCGGTAAAAGCGGTTGCTATTGCTAGAGGTTTTCTAGCTCCTTCTGGTAAAAACTTAATTTGTATACCTGCATTTACTGATATTGAAATTGAAGGTGTCAGTAAAACTGCTATTAAACTTATTGTAGAAGCTAGAGAGGAATAAAAAGTGCATAAGGCACTTTTTTATTTTTCAAACCACAAATTATATATATTAAAAGACATATTAGCGCTAGCTATACCAAAATAGACCTCATTTAAAGAATTTATACTGTAAGTATTTGTTCTTCTTGACCATCCAGAACTAACGTATCCACTCCCTGTAACATTAACAAGATGAGAATAATCTGATGATATAGTATAATCATTAGCTCCATATTTAGTAATTCTTGCAAATGCATAACTATTATATGCACTAGCAGACCAATCTATATGAATAGATTTAGCTTCAGATAAATCTATAGGTTTGTCAAGTACAGCATATAAACTATTACACGAAGAACAACAACCACAAGATGGTTCTTTTGTCATATATAAATAATCTGTTTCTTTTCTTATAATAACATTGTGTGGGTCATAAGTTCTATACCAATCTACCCAATTATAGTTAGAATGTAATACTGTGTCTCCATTCTTTATAACCCAAAGTTTATCTTCTGAATCCCATAATGGATTTGCGACAGTTAAATTAAAACTATCTGTTATATTACTACCACTGTTTGTTGTTACTGTTATTGTGGTTGTTCCTTCACTTATGGCATTGATTACTCCTGCTTGTGTTATGGTTGCTACTGATGTGTCACTACTGCTCCAGGTTACTGTTGTATCATCTGCTCCTGCTGGTAATACACTGGCACTTAATGTATGATTACTATCAGATTCCATTGTATTATCTTCTGGTTTATTTCCTATTGTTACACTGGTTGGTAATAATGCACTTACATTAACTTCTGATACTCCACATATATTACTTGATGTTCATGCTCTTACTGTTGAGGCAGATGAAGTTATAGCACTGGCTGTTATAGTACAGGTACTACTTCCAGTAGTACAATCATTTCCAAGTGTTACATAGTTATCTGTTGCTCCTGCACCACTATTTTGTCCCACACTCCACACTACTGTATCTAAATCTCTTGGATCACTTTGTAAATCACTTGTCGTTCCACTTAAACTATAGATATACTCTTGTGTTCTTTGTAAATTCAAATCACTTCCTATTGATACACTACTTGCTACACTTGCTACTACTGTTACCACACTACTTGCTGTATGTCCTTCTGCATCTTTAGCAGTTACTGTTATTGTTCCTTTACTTAATCCTGTTACAGTGCATACTGCACTTGATGTATTTGTTTCTATCTCTCCACTTGAGTTTGTACTTCCTCCACTACAACTTATACTTGCTTTACTACTATCACTATTACTCCAGTAAATAGTTTTATCTCTTGAGTTTGATGGTGTTAGTGTTGCTGTTATGGTTGTATTATCTCCTCTATCTAATGTTAATACTCCTTTATCTATTGTTATTCCTTCTACTATTGGGTCTTCTACCTCCACACTTATTTCTACTACATCTGCATCTGGATTAGTTGCACTTTTTACTGTTAGTGTCGCTGTTCCTGGTCCTACTGCTCTTACTCTTACTTTATTTGCAACTACTGATTTACTACTTCCAGTACCTGATGCATTCGCTTCAGTATACTTTTCAATATCTAAAACATCACTATCACTTGTGGTCCACTCTACTTCATTACTGTTGGCATTTGCAGGTGTTGTTCCTGCTTCTAATATTGTATCTCCACCTGTTATTAATTCTATCTCTTCAGGTGCACCCACTACTGCAACACCAGTTGGTTCTGGTTTGTTTACTGTAACAACACAACTGGCACTATGACCATTAGCGTCACGCGCAGTGATTGTTGCAGTTGCAGTTGTTCCTGAAATACTTTGTGCTGTTACATTTCCTGAACTATCTACTACTGCTACATCTGTGTTAGATGATGTCCATGTTACACTTTTATTTGTTGCATAATCGGGAAGTACTGTTGCACTTAATTGTTCACTTTCCCCCTCATCTAGTGTCATATTGTTTTTATTTAAACTTATACTACTTACATTAATATGTGAATCTGTTCCGTAGACATTTACTTTTATTGTAAAGAACTTACTTTCTCCTATTACTTGATAGTCCTCTGCTACCCACATTCTTAAAATATAATAATCTGTTCTTGTTGTAGTTGTTGAGTCACTATGTAGTAACATCTCTCCTTGTGGTGTTCCTATCTCGGTTGTGGCGTTTATCGGACTAAAACCTGTTGGCTCTAACACACTACTGTAGGTTCCCTCTGCTCCTGTTGTACTTTTTTCTAAATATATTCTAACATCATTATTTGAAAGAGTTGATGTATTATCTTTTACTGCACTTACTTCATAACCAACTGCTGTATTATTTCCTGTTGTTACTGTAACAGTAAAACTAAATGTTCTTCCTTCTCCAGTAAGTTGCTTTCCATCATTATCTGATATTGGAAACGCATCTGTTAAAGTTATCCCATTTGTCGCTTCGTTATAGTTCATTGTTATTGTTGATGTAGTTACTTTATTACTTTTTGTACCTAATCCAGTATAATTAAATGCCGCATATGTTATTCCTATTACAACAAGCACTATAAATAATAGTGCAGATACTGACATTATAGTTTCTTTTTTATTAATTTTTATCATATAATACACGCTCCCTATTTTCTCAAAGTACGT
>JAZUAY010000189.1:0-5313 GCA_045638205.1 Bacilli bacterium | reverse complement strand
GTATAAATTATAATTGTTATTATTATAATCAGTTGTATATAATGTTATTTTATGTTTTTTGGGTACGTTATTTGTTGTTAATTCTAATACATATTCTTCTCCTTTTTTTAAATTACAATTTATTTTCGATGGAAAGGCATCTGTTAATGAACCTAGATTAATTTTATCTCTACAAACATTATTATTTCTAGTGTTATAAATATTAATATTTATTGTTCCTGCTTTAAAAATATATTGAAATGTTGCAAATTGTATTTCTAAACTTTCATAATTATCTTTCGATTTAAATTCTTGTTTTATTGTGGTTCCATCATAAAATGGTTCAATGAATTTTTTATTTTTTTCTTCTATACCATCTTTTATTGATATATGTTTGGGAAAAATTATTAATATTAAAAATAAAATGATTATAAAAACATTATAATATACAAACACTTGTTTTTTATTCATATAAACCTATAATATCTTTTTCAATATTATTCCAATCTCTTTTTCTTGCTGTTTCATATCCATTTTTTTCTAATTTTTCCCTTAATTTTTTATTATTTACTATCTCTTCTATTTTTTCAATAGCCTCTTCTATATTACCTTGTTCATACAATAAACAATTCTCATTGTCTTTTAAATATTCTATATTACCATCATTTGGAACTACTACACAATATCCTCTAGTTGCCATCATTTCAAGTGGTGGATATGAAAAACTTTCTAATATACTAGTTTTTAATAATATATCACATTTATTATATATTTCTCCAACCTTATCATGTGGTACTTTATGATAAAATTTATCTACTTCATACCATTTTTTTGGTGCTGCTTGATATGATAAATAATGTATTTCATATTTTTCTTTATCAAGTTTATTTGTTATTTTAAAACTTTCATCAACATTTTTATAATAATCTTTACTATTACCTTCAATTAATATTTTAATTTTTCCATCAAATTTTCTCTTTCTTTCTTTGAAAATTGTTAAATCAATCCCATTTGGAGCATACTTTGCATCAACATCAAAATATTCTTTTAACCAGTTTTGACACCATTTTGAAATTGTTATATAATCAATTCTTATTTGTTTATAATATGTTGTAGTAGCTTTGCTTTTTTCTATTTGGGTTGGTTTGTAAAAACCTGATTCCAAATTTTGTACTAAATATTTTTTGTTTTTACAATTATAATATTTTTGAACAAACTCTAGTGTTAGCCACATAGTTGCTACTAAAGTATCAAATCTTTGTCTTAAATCTGCTTTATGTTTTGGTACTACAAAAACATACTCATCTTTTTCATTAAGTCTTGATATTTTTGATGTTTCTTTATTTACATTTATCATTGAAACGTCATAGCCATTATTCTTTAATATAATTGCATGTTTAATTGCTACCATAACTCCACCTGATATATTGGTAGATGGTAATACAAATGCAATATTTTTTCTTAATTTGCTCATGATAAACTCTGCAATACCCTTGCCATTTTTTATGGATGTATGATGTGCCATTACTTCAACGTATGCATTATTTCCTAGCTCTTCTCTATAGTTTTTATCATCTATTAATTTTTTTAATTTTTTATACCAATCTTTTTCGTCTTTACATAAAAGTCCTGTTTTTCCATCTTCTATTTCACTTTTAAAGGCTCCTACATTACTTGCTACTGTTGGAATTTTTACAAGAGCTGCTTCAGTCCATTTGTTTTCTGATTTTGCTTCATTAAATATTGTATCTTCAATGGGTGCTAGATTAATATCTATTGATCTTATTAGTTTAGGTAGATCTTTCCAATCCATAAATGGTGATGTTAGTACTTTATCTTCTACTTCTTTCATCTCTTCTGGTAAATCAAGTAAGCCTACTATTTGTAAATAAACATTATCATATTCTTTTAATATTTTTATAATACTTTGCATTATTAGTTTAAAATCATCATTGTGTGTTATACTTCCAGATAAATAGCCTATAACTATTTTTTCTTTATCTTTTTTAACTTCTTTTAAGGCTTCTTCTGAATATTTTATCATTTCTTCTGATGCAATATTTCTATTTACATAAACTTCTTTTAGGTGTTTTCCCATTTCTGTTTGAAGTCTTTCAGTTGATGCAATTCCATATTCACATAAATCAAGAGTTTTACCCATTCTTATGACTCCATCATTATATAAATCTCTTTCTTCTTTAGACATTGTATCTAAAAATTTAATCATTTTAGTATGTTCTAGGTCAAATACTAAATCATCTATATCATAAAATATAGTTTTATTATTATCTTTGGCAATTTTTATAAACTCCTCTATTACAGGTAGTATAGGACAACGATAAAAAACAAAACCTCTATAAAGTCTTACTCTATCTAAATCTAGATCTGCATAATATATTTTATCACAACTAATACCATATGCTTCTAGTTGTTCTATTTGATGGTCTACTCTATATCTTTGTGGATGAGGTAGACTGCACCCATTTATAAAAAGAATATCTTTTACTCCTATATCATATTTTCTATTTAATCCACTTATTCTATATGATATAAAATTAGTACTTTTTTTTGCTAATCCTTTTATACCTTCATCTTTTATGGTTTGCTTTGTCTTAGTTGTTAACTCTTTAATTCTTCTTTTGTTCATTATACCACCTCTTAATATGGATATTTACCCTTTATACCTTTTTTATAATCTTTTAATCCTTTTAAATACATTCTTATCTTGTTAATTTTATCTTTTTCAAATAAAATTACTCCTATCATATTATGTCTTTGACTTATTAGACTATAACAGTAATTAGGATCATCTTTTTCATACATGTCTTTTATATAATGATAATTTCTCATTATATAATATCTTCTAATAGCAACATGATTTGTACATAAAAATAATCTTCCTCTTATATTCTTATAAAACAAATCTCCTAAATTATGATCTATTTCTATATCATTTATTCTTAATATATGATAACCATTTTTATGTAAGTTCATACAATACTCAATATCAATACCATCAATAAAAAACCAATCTTTATAACCACCTATTTTCTTCCATATATCTAGATTAACTAAATTTCCTGATGTCATAACATCATGTGGATCATCATAAGTTTCTTCAGGTTTCTTATCAACTAATTTTGTATGGTGCCATGGGGTAATAATTCCTATTTTTGATGTATCTCTTTTTTGTATTTCTTTTTTCATTCTGTCCATAACACTTTTTTTGAAAGTGGTATCTTGATCCATTGTTAATAGCCACTTATATCCTTCTTTTAATGCTTTTTCAGCACCGATATTCATGGCTGTTGCAACACCCAAGTTTTCGTTTTTAAAGATATATTCTATTTTTTTATTTTTAGGAATTCTATTTTTATTACTTTTTCCTTCTGTATTATCTACAATATATAATTTATCAATATCATCTATATAAGTATTTATGTTTTTAATATCATCATCTGTTGGGTTATATAATGTTACAACTCCTGCTATTTTTACTTTTTCTTTTTTCATGTTATAACTCCTCTGCAAATCCTTTTTCTAATTTTTTAAATGCTATTACTCCTAACATAAATACTGCAACACTTGCTAAGAAGACAAAAAATAACATTTTTAAATCAGGTGAAATTTTATAATAAAATATATTTCTATAACTTTCAATTAATGTTGACATTGGATTAAGTCTTAACACCCATCTATATTTTTCTGGGAACATATCAATAGAATATAATACTGGAGTTCCATAAAATAACATTGAAACAAAGAAGTTTATAATATACTCTGCATCTCTTATATATACATCAATGGCACTTGTTATTAGTACAATACCAAGTTGTAATATATATTGTATAATTGTTATAATAGGTAAATATAATATGTAAGCACTAAAGCCAATACCACTACAAATCAAGAATATTCCAATTATAATACATGATATTAAAAAATTTATAAGTCCGCTTGTTACAACAGAAATAGGCAATATTTCTCTTGGAAAATAGACTTTTTTTACTATTCCACCATTAATTAATATAGTATTTGTTCCTTGAAAAATACTATATGTGAACCATGTCCATGGAATGATTGCTATAATTATAAATGTTGTGTAATGTGGTTGACTGCTTCTTAATAAAAGTGGAAAAACGATGGCATATACTAAAGTCATTAATAATGGATTAACAAAGCTCCATAATATTCCTAAAAATGAGCCTTTGTATTTTCCTCTTACTTCTTTTTGAATATTACTTTTTAAAAGTTGTCTATAATTATATAATTCTTTTATCATATTAACCACACACCTTTAAATAGTCTGTTATCACTTTATCAGCTTTACCATCGTCTCTTACTTCCCCTTCATAGATCCAAATAGCTCTATCACATAATTTTTTGATAGCACTTAAGTTATGACTTACAATGACTATTGTTTTGTTTGATTTTTTTAGTTCTTGTAATTTTTCGAAACATTTATCTTGAAAATGTTGATCTCCTACTGCTAGTATTTCATCAATTAGTAAAATATCAGCATCTACATTAATGGCAACTGAGAAAGCAAGACGCATATACATTCCTGAAGAATATGTTCTAACAGGTGCTTCGATAAATTCTCCAAGTTCTGAAAAATCAATTATATCTTGAACCCTAGCATCTATTTCTTTAGCACTAAGTCCAAAAATTGAAGCATTAAAATAAATATTTTCTCTTCCTGTAAAATCAGGATGAAAACCTGCTCCTAACTCTAATAGTGAAGTAACTTTTCCTTTTGTTATAATTTTACCTTTTGTGGGATAAATTATTTTTGTCATTAATTTTAATAAAGTTGATTTACCACTACCATTAACTCCAACTAGTGCTACTGTCTCTCCTTTTTTGATATTGATGTTGATATTCTTTAATACTTCATGATATGAAATTTTAGTTTTATTCCAAAAAACTAATCTTTCTTTTAATGTAAATGGTTTATCATAAACCATTTTAAATTTCTTATAAACATTATCTACAATAATTGCATTTGTTTTATTTTTTTCTTTTTTCATCTTTGCCTCCATTTTTATTAAAAGCTTACTTATATTATATCATACAGATTAATTATAGCCAAGAAAAAGCCAAGTATTTAAAGTTATTTACCTGGTTTTATCTTTCTCATTTTTTCTAATAGTTTCCAACCTTTACTATTAGTCATACTATCTATTCTTTTCTTCAATTCATTATTATCTTTTTTTAAGTTTTTATTTTCCTTATTAAGAATTATATTATTTACTGAAATATTACTTATAAATTCTTCTATTTCTTTGTCATTCATTACTTGCATTTTTATTTCTATATTTAATATCTCATCTT
>JAZUAY010000188.1:0-4016 GCA_045638205.1 Bacilli bacterium | reverse complement strand
AGTTTTTCACTATTAGTTTTCATTCCAGTATTAAAACATTTAAAAGAGTATATAAATAATATAAATATCAAAGTTACTAATAAATAACTATCTATATCATAAACAACAAAATAACCAAAAATAATAAAAATAATAGCAACTAATTCCACATTAAAAAAGTTATAAATTTTTTTAAATACCCATTTAATATATCTATTATTTTCATTATATAGATTTTGTTGTAACATATGTAAAGATTTTTTAGAACTTTGAATTAATACTATTAACATAATAAATAAAATAAAATAAAATAGTATCATTTCTAGCCTCCTATAAAATTATTAATAATATTGACAACTTGACCTAAATTTTCTAAATAAGCATAATGTGTACCAGGTAATACAATTAAACCAGCATCTGGCATAACACTTTCCAAAAGTTTAGCATCATCAAGTCTTGCTTCATTATCCATATCACCCCAAATTAAAATCGTAGGTTCCTCAATTTTTTCAGCATACTCTGTTAAATCTTTATTAACTGCATTGACAAGTACCCCCCTCATAATAGTAGATGCAGCCTTGTAGTCTCTTGACCCAATATATTTTTTCATATATTCACCTAGACCATTCATTAAAGGAAGTTTTTTTAATGCTTTTAAAGTTTTAACTTTCAAACTATCATTATTAACTTCACATCTAACGGGAGATGCAAGCAAAACTAACTTTTCAATTACATTATTAGCAGAATACATAATAGCAAGTCTTCCACCAAAAGAATGACCAATAACAATAGGTTTTTTAATACCCACAGCCTTAACAAATTCTTCTAAAAACTCTAAATAATCATTCATAGTCCAAGAAAATTTAGGTTCACTACTTTCACCAAAACCTGGTAAATCAAGAATTGTTATTCTAAATCTATCACTAAATTTATCACCAAGCATTTTCATCATTTCAATATTTTGTCCCCAACCATGAAGAAGCAAAATATCTTTACCTGAACCATACTGTATATAATTAACATCAACATCTTTAATCTGCATTAGCTTTCACCCTCTATAATCATTATAAACCAATTTTCAATAAAAATAAAGAAAAAATAGATTAATGTTTATCTAAGTTGCTAATTATTTTATCTATTCTTTCCCCATATTCCTCTGATTCATCATATACAAATTTTAACTCTGGTGTATGTCTAATATCTACTCTATCAGCAAGACAAGTTCTAATAAAACCACTTGCATTATTTAATTCTTTCAAAAGTTCATTTTTCTTACTCTTATCTAAACAAGTAAAATATATTTTAGCAAAAGAAAGATCATTAGTCACACTAACACCAGTAACAATAGCATTTTTTAAAAGTTCATCTTTAACCTCATCCATTAAAATCATACTAACTTCTTCCATATAAGTAGATTCTAATCTTTTTATTCTAATATTCACTATATCACTTCTTTCTATATTGATAATCATCTAATTTATTTAAATTGTCTCTAACATTTAAATATTTATCTTTTTCATATTTCTCTTTTAATTCTTTTTCTAATTTACAAATTGCTTCAACAAAATCATCTTCATCACTTAAAAAAGAATAAGCATCACTCAAAACACTATAGACTGCTTTTCCTTGGTTTTTAAATATTAAGGTATCATTAACAATACCACAATCCATAGAAATAGAGCACACCGCACCAGGTGCTATCATATCAAGTAACTCCTCATGATTTTCTTTAATTACAACAATTCCATGTTTTCCATCAACATTCAACATAACTAAACCCTCCTATATCTATCATATCACATTTAAAGAAAAGAAAAAAGCTCTAAATAGAACTTTTAATATAAATTAAGTCAACAATAATATTATACCAAATATAAATAATTTACATATTTTTTTATTACTTAAAAAACAATTATTCTAACCACATATCATAGATATTTGCTTTATAATATCCATAATTCCCATAATTATGTTGTATATATACATAATCACTACGTTGCTCTGCAACCATAGTATTTGAAGAAAAACCACCAGCAGATGAATAAATTCCAACATAGGCATTTCCAGTTTCTAAGATATCTTGAAAATTTATAACTTCCTGACTAAGAGGTATCGAACTTCTATTAAAAACAAATTTTCTATCTGAAAAATCATTCCTAGTTCTTGCTGAATGTGAAACTGTACTAGTAGTTAAATATCCTACAACATAATCATTAGTTGCTTCTATTTCTCTATATTTCATTCCAATCTTTGAATATTTATCAAGATTTATTTTATCTGTTGTCATATAAGAAAATTCACACTGATAAGACCATGAAGATACTGCTATAGGCAATATTTGTTTTGTAAAGGGAACTACTAATTGCCCATTTTTTATAAGATATAAATTATTACTATTTATTGTCAAAGTAAAACTATCTGTTATATTATTACCACTGTTTGTAGTCACTGTTATTGTTGTTGTTCCTTCACTTATGGCGTTGATCACTCCGGATTCAGTAATTGTAGCAACTGATGTATCACTACTACTCCAGGTAACTGTTGTATCATCTGCTCCTGCTGGTAATACACTGGCACTTAGTGTATGTGTATCCTCTTCTGTTAAGGTATTATCTTCTGGTTTATTTCCTATTGTTACATTGGTTGGTAATAATGCACCTACATTAACTTGTGATACTCCACATATATTACTTGATGTACATGCTCTGACTGTTGATGCAGAACTTGTAATCGCACTTGCTGTTATAGTACATGTACTTGAGCCTGCAGTACAGTCATTTCCAAGTGTTACATAATTATCACTGGCTCCTGCTCCACTATTTTGTCCTACACTCCATACTACTGTATCTAGATCTCTTGGATCACTTTGTAAATCACTTGCCGTTCCACTTAAACTATAAATATACTCTTGTGTTCTTTGTAAATTTAAATCACTTCCTATTGATACACTACTTGCTACACTTGCTACTATTGTTACCACACTTGTTGCAGTATGTCCCTCTGCATCTCTAGCAGTTACTGTTGTTGTACCTTTACTTAATCCTGTTAGACTACATACTGCAGTAGCAGAAGTTGTTTCTATCTCCCCACTAGAGTTTGTACTTCCTCCTGTACAACTTATACTTGCCTTACTACTATCACTATTACTCCAGTAAATAGTTTTGTCTCTTGAGTTTGCTGGTGTTAGTGTTGCAGTAATTGTTGTATTATCTCCTCTATCTAATGTTAACACTCCTTTATCTATTGTTATTCCCTCTACTATTGGGTCTTCTACCTCCACACTTATTTCTACTACATCTGCATCTGGATTTGTTGCACTTTTTACTGTTAGTGTTGCACTTCCTGGTCCTACTGCTCTTACTCTAACTTTATTTGCAACTACACTCTTTCTACTTCCAGTACCACTTGCTACACTTTCTGTATATCTTTCTATATCTAATACATCACTATCACTTGTTGTCCATTCTACTTCATTACTGTTGGCATTTGCTGGTGTTGTTCCTGCTTCTAATATTGTATCTCCGCCTGTTATTAATTCTATCTCTTCAGGGGAACCTACTACTGCAACACCAGTTGGTTCTGGTTTGTTTACTGTAACAACACAACTTGCACTATGACCGTTAGCATCACGCGCTGTGATTGTTGCTGTTGCGGTAGTACCACTTATGCTCTGTGCTGTTACATTTCCATTTGAATCTACTACTGCTACATCTGTATTACTACTTTCCCATGTCACACTTTTATCTGTGGCATAATCAGGAAGTACTGTTGCACTTAATTGTTCGCTTTCTCCTTCATCTAATGTCATAGTGTTTTTATTTAAACTTATACTACTTACATTAATATGTGAGTCTGTTCCATATACATTTACTTTTATTGTAAAAAACTTACTCTCCCCTGTTACTTGATAGTCCTCTGCTACCCACATTCTTAAGATATAATAATCTGTTCTGGTACTTGTTGTACTATCACTATGTAGTAACATTTCTCCTACTGGTGTACCTATTTCAGTTGTAGCGTTTATCGGATTAAATCCT
>JAZUAY010000187.1:0-1629 GCA_045638205.1 Bacilli bacterium | reverse complement strand
GCCTCCGACTTCACCGCCGCTTGTCTTATGGTTTCGAGATCGGTTTACGAGGAACTCGGAGGACTCGACGAGGGTTATGCGGTGGCATTTAACGATGTTGATTTTAATTTGAAATTACTCGAGAGGGGGTATTATAATGTATTATTGCCAATGGTGGAGTTATACCATTACGAATCAAAAACTCGAGGAGCGGATACGACATCTGAGAAAAGAGAGAGATTTGAAAATGAAAACAAAAAAAATTGATAAAAGAAAAAAATATATTATGGTATTAGATACTGAAACTTGTCCTATAAGTAGGGAAGAAGAAAAAGTTACACCTAGCAATATGCTAGTATATGATGTAGGTTATACATTAGTTGATAAAAAAGGAAATGTATATAAAACAGGTTCATATATAGTAAGTGAAATATTCTTTGGTGAGTTTTATGAAAAAATGCAAAGTTCATACTATGCAAAAAAAATTCCTAACTATATGGAAGATATAGCAAATGGTTCAAGAAAAGTTAAAACTTGGAACGAAATATCTTACATATTAAAAGAAACTATAAAAGAATATAATGTTACAGCAATTGCCGCTCATAATGCAAGTTTTGACTTTTGGGCTATAAAGAATACTCAAAAATGGTTAAATGAAAAATATAGTTTTCTACCTTTTATAGAGTGGTTCGATACTTTAAAAATGGCTAGGTCAGTTATAGGTGCTATGCCTACATATAAAAGATTTTGTGAAAACAATGGTTATCTTACAAAAAATGGTGCTTTAAGATTTACTGCTGAAATTGTTTATAGATTTATTTCTAAAAATAATGAGTTCGTAGAAAGTCATACTGGACTTGAAGATACCTTGATAGAAAAGGAAATACTTGCTTACTGCTATAAACAACATAAAAAAATGGATAAGTTGCTATTCTCATAATAGCAACTTATACCAAAAATATGGTGGAAATATGAAAAAGATATTATATAAAATCAGATGCAAGTTAATAGACCTAAACAATAAAAAAGTTGATGCCCAAATTGATAACTACTATTTTTTAAAAGATTTATGCTCATCTAATGGAGTTTTAGACCTAGATAAATATTCAAGACTTTTAAAAATGATAAAAAGAAAATACAAATAATTTGTATTTTTTTCATTTTACCTATTGACAAATGCCGTTTTTTATGGTATAATAGAAGTAAACGGCCGTTATCAGGCCGAAATATTATACCACATCCTCCTAGGTTTTGTCAAGAGAAAAAGTGAAAATTTTTTAAAAAAATTTTTATCCTAAATGTTGACTTTTGTTTTTAGATTTGATATAATTAATATGTAAATGAGAAAAGGAGTTGATAAAAATGGAAAGAATTTACATAATCAAATATCGTAATGGAGATGTTGATGTTGAGTACCAAAAAGAATTTATCTATGATAAGTGCTTTACTGATGGTAAACTTGCTGAAAAAGTTGCTTATGAGTTAAGTGGTCAAGTTGATGGTGCTGTGTGGACTGAAATATTAGAAATTGTTAATTAATTTTAACAATTTCTATTGACAAAATAAAATAAAAATGTTATAATTAATATGTAAATAAGAAAAGAAGTCAAAAAGAAATAAAAAAAATATTTAAAAAAATAAAGAAAAGTG
>JAZUAY010000186.1:0-4346 GCA_045638205.1 Bacilli bacterium | reverse complement strand
AGTTATTACTAAACGTATTAAAAGATTAATTGTTACTATTAGTATTATATATTTAATACCAGTTGTATTATTTGTAATTAATAGTAATGATATTAGAAATAGTTTTTTATATTTATTTATTCTTGCTTTAATGATATACTTTAATAATTTTGTAATATTTATTGCTAACATAATTAATTATCCTATTGAGAGAATTGTTTATAATTATTATAAGTCTATGGCTCAAAGTAAACTTAAGGGTATGAAAAATTTAAAGATTATTGGTATTACTGGTAGTTATGGTAAAACTAGTAGCAAAAATATTTTAGCAGATATTTTGAATATTAAATATAATGCTTTACCAACTCCAAAAAATTTAAATACTTATAATGGTCTTATTATGACTGTTAATAATAATATGGATAAGTTTTGTGATATATTTATAGCTGAGATGGGAGCTTATGTAAAAGGTGAGATTAAGGGTTTATGTGATTTAGTTCATCCTAAGTATGGTATTTTAACTAGTATTGGTACAGCTCATTTGGAATCTTTTGGAAGTGAAGAAAATATACAGAATGGTAAATTTGAACTTATTGAGTCTTTGCCAAGTGATGGTGTTGGAGTATTAAATAAGGATGATCCAAAACAAGTTAGTTATAAACTTAAAAATAAAATTAAAATATTGTGGATTGGGATAGATGAAAAGGATGTAGATGTAAGAGCAGTTAATATAAAATGTTCTAATAAAGGTACTACTTTTGATGTTATTTTTAAAGGTGATAAGAAAAAATATCCTTTTACCACTAAACTTTTAGGTCATCATAACGTTTATAATATTTTAGCAAGTATTGCTTTAGGTCGTGAATTTGGTATTACAACTGATGATTTGCAAGTTGCTGTTAAAGGAGTAAAAGCAGTTGAGCATCGTCTGGAATTAAAAAAACTTGGTAATTTTTATATGATTGATGATGCATATAACTCTAATCCTGTTGGTGCAAAAAGTGCTGTTGAAGTACTTGGAATGATGCCAGGAGTTAAAATAGTTGTTACACCAGGTATGATAGAACTTGGTGAAAAAGAAGCAGTAGAAAATGAAAAATTTGGTGAAGAAATTAGTAAAGTGGCTGATTATACAATATTAATTGGTAAAGAAAAAACTAAACCAATTCTTAAAGGATTAAAAAATATGGGGTATGATAGTGAAAAAATAGTTGTTTACAATGATGTTAGAGAAGCATATAATTTTATTAATAGTATTAATAATAAATCAAAAGAAGAAGTTTATGCTTTATTTGAAAATGACTTACCAGATACATATAATGAATAGAGGAGATGAGGTTTATGAAAATTAAAGTTGGTGTTATTTTTGGTGGAGAAAGTGTTGAACATGAGGTTAGTATAATTTCTGCTATACAAGCAATGAATAAAATGAATCAAGAAAAATATGATATCATTCCTATTTATATTACTAAAGATAATGAATGGTATACAAGTGAAATGCTTAAAGATATTGAAAGTTTTTCTGATTTAAGTTTAATTAAAAAATTTGCTAAAAATGTAGTTTTATATCGTGAAAGAAATAGTTTTGTATTAAAAAATAAAAGAGGGATATTTAATAGAACTGTTACAGATTTAGATATTGCTTTTCCAATAGTTCATGGTACTAATGTTGAAGATGGTGGTTTACAAGGATATTTACAAACTATTGGTATTCCATATGTGGGAAGTGATTATTATGCTAGTGTGGTAGGACAAGATAAAGTTTATATGAAGAGAATTTTTGATGGTGAGAAATTACCACTTACTAAATATGTTTGGTTTTATGATAATGATTATAAAAATGATCAAGAAAGTGTATTAAAGAAAATTAAAAAACTTAAATATCCTGTTATTGTTAAACCAGCAACAACTGGTAGTAGTGTAGGTATTGGGACTGCTAGTAATGATGAGGAATTAATAAGTGCAATTGATGATGCTATTAATTATGATGAAAAAATATTAGTTGAAGAAATGGTACAAAACTTAAAAGAAGTTAATATTTCTGTTTTAGGTAATTATCAAAATCAAAAGTTAAGTGAAATAGAAGAGGTTATTTCTTCAGAGAAGTTCTTAACTTATGAAGAAAAGTATATTGGTGGAGGAAAGAAAGGAAAAATTCCTAGTAGTGGAAAAGTTAGTAAAGGTATGCTTTCTGCTTCTAGAAAAATTCCTGCTGATATAAGTAAGAATATGAAAGCAGAGGTTGGTGAGATTGCAACAGCGGCATTTAAAGCTCTTGGATCTAGTGGTGTTTGTAGAATTGATTTTCTAATTGATGAAAAAGCTAAAAAAGTTTATATTAATGAAATTAATTCTATACCTGGTAGTTTAGCATTCTATCTATGGGAGCCACTTGATATAAAATATACTGATTTATTAGATGATATGATTAATATTGCTGTTAAAGATTATAAGAAACGTCAAAGTAAAACTCATTCATTTGATAGTAATATTCTATCTAATTTTAAATCAAGTAATGGTATGAAAGGAAAAATGAAAGGGAAGTTGTAGAAGGTAAGTAGTATGTATAGCTGGGAAATTGATAATTTATTAAAATTAAAAAATTATGTTATATCAAATAAAGATTATTTTTACATTTGTAAGTCTTCTCCACAAATTTGTAGATTAAACTATAATCCTATGGAAAATAATTTTTATATGGGTACTAAAGATAATTTTAATTTTACATTTAAAGTTTATCAAAAAGAAAAAAGTGATGAAATGGTTAGACATTAGTCACTTTTTTATTATTATATAGAAAAAATACTTTCATTAATATTTAAAAGTATTTTGGTTTTATTATGGTGGACCCTTAGGGACTCGAACCCTAGACCCACTGATTAAGAGTCAGTTGCTCTACCAACTGAGCTAAGGGTCCAATAAACTTACATGTTAAATTATATCTTAATTTTGCTTAAAAATAAAGAAAAAAGTGAAAAAAAATGCAATTTTTTTAAAAATACTTGATTTCTTGTTATAGATTTGATATGATATATTCGTTTCTTGTAAAAAAGTATTAAATTTGCTTGCAAAATTTTTAAATTTGTTGTAAGATTAAGAAGTACTAGAAATTTCGGACCTGTAGCTCAGTTGGTTAGAGCACACGCTTGATAAGCGTGGGGTCACAGGTTCAAGTCCTGTCAGGTCCACCATTTATATGCCTCAATAGCTCAGTTGGTTAGAGCATTAGACTGTTAATCTAAGGGTCCTAGGTTCGAGTCCTAGTTGAGGCGCCATGTGGCGAGTTGGTGAAGCGGCTTAACACACTGCCCTTTCACGGCAGCATTCACGGATTCGAATTCCGTACTCGTCACCAAATTTGTTTTAAAGTCCTGTAAAGGGCTTTTGATATATTGGTAGGCATCCTTGATGCGCTTATATGGAGCAGTACTCAAGAGGCTGAAGAGGCGCCCCTGCTAAGGGTGTAGGTCGGGAAACTGGCGCGAGAGTTCAAATCTCTCCTGCTCCGCCATTAAAAAAATTACTTCTGCTTGAGGCGGAAGTTTTTTTATTTTAGGAAGTGACTTTTCATGAAAAAATTAATTTGTAGTAGTTTTGATAATACACTGATTGACTCTGATTTAGCTATTCCTATATCAACTGTTTTAACAATAGATGATGTTAGAAGAAAAGGTGTTAAGTTTGTTGTAAATACGGGTAGAGATGTTAATTTTGTCAAAGATTATGTTAGAGATGTAAACTTTTTAGATTTTATTATTGCACTTAATGGAGCTTATATCTATGATGTCGTTCATGAAAAAGTTATTTATTCTAAAAAAATGAGTAAAGTTCTTATAAAAAAAATTGTTAATAAATATAGGAATGATAATGTTAAAATTTATTTGTTTACGGATAATTCTAAATGTTATTTAAATGAAATAGGTGAGGAAACTAAAGAAATTATTATTAGAGATTTAAATGATTTTTTAGATAATAATGAGGTCTTTAAAATAGAAATACATACAAAAACTTTAAAAAAAAGTAAAGATATCGTTTTGGAATTAGAAAAATTTGATGTTAATGCTAATTATTTTAAATTTGAAGATGATAACTTTGTTGAAATAGTTAACAAAAATATTAATAAATATATTGGACTTAAAAAAGTTCTTTCTAAATGTAAGTTAAAAGAAGATGATGTTATTTGTTATTTAAATGGTGATAATGATATTTTTCTTATTAATAATGTTTATTCATATGCGGTATCAACTGCTACAAAAGATATTAAGAAAAATTGTGATAAAAAATTAGGTAAAGTCTCAATGGAAGATAGTATAAAAAAAGATTTTGAATTAGGATAGGGTATTATGAAAAAAGGTAGTATTTTAATT
>JAZUAY010000185.1:0-5076 GCA_045638205.1 Bacilli bacterium | reverse complement strand
TGCTTCTTCTCTTTTGTTAAATGGTTTATCACCTTTTTTAGAAGTATGTACTACTCTACCTAGTCTTACTCTATTTCTATAAAACTCTTGTTTTTCTTTATAATTTTTAAATCCTGTATCCATTAGTCCTCCTTATTTTTTTGTTTTTCTAATTGTTTTTTAGCAAGTTCTCTACATTCTTTTTCCCATTTAGAAAGTTCTTCTAAATCTTCATCTAAAGTTATTGATTTATATAATGAATAAATCATAAATTTTATTGTTGCTAATTCTTCATTTAATTTTTCCATTATTCCTCCTTTGGACATTCAACAATTTCAAATTCTAATACCTTTATTCTTTTTTCACCATCTTTACAAAAATAATTGCCATTAGACATACTGCAATAATTGCTATGATAATCTGTAAAATGTTCTTCACCTTTATAATCAATATATCTATAACAACTATTATCTTCTGGTACTGTCGCACTTACACAACCTGTTAAACATAAAATTAAACTAATTATTAATAATATCTTTTTCATATTCACCTCTTAAATATTCAATTAACATAGTTTGTTGTTCTATTGTATCTTCTAAATAAATGTTTCTTTCTGTTAGTTCATTACATTCCACAATTGCTACAATACCAAAAAGTGCAAATAATGTTCCTAAAAACAAACTACCAAATACAACTGACATTTTTATTTCTTCTTTCATATTCACTCCTTTATTCACAATCATTAATTCCTAAATAATCTAATAAATCACTATAACAATCTTTACATAAACAACATATCTTTTTAGTAGCAACATCTACATTTCTTGATAATGTAATTCTTTGTTCTTTGTAAACTATTCTTCCACATTTACAACAAACTCTCCCATTATTATTAGATACACTATTTATAAATGAATATAGTTCTTTATCACTCATATTTCTTATATTTTCTATTTTCATTTAATCACTTAACTCTTTCATTAAATTATTAATTGCTTTCACAATTGCCCACCATCTATATTTAACTAGTGGTACTGTTTCCCTTTTAAAATTTTCTTCTGCATAAACTTTTTCAAGTTCTAATTTAAATAAATCAATCATCAAAATTTTCCTTCATAAACTTTCTAACACTATTTCTCATACCTGGTATATGATTTATTTTTTGTGTAGGTGTTTTACCACTAGGTATTTTCTTCAATACCCAATGTTTAGATTTTTCTTCTTCTAAATCTTTAATTTGTTTTTTTAGTTCTTTAATTTTAGTTCGATATTCTTCATTTGATTTTTTATATCCACCAGTTTTATTTTGTTCATTGATTAATTTTTTTATTACTTCTTCTCGATCATTAGTTATCATAGTTAGTTTTGCTTCTAACTCTAATTTTTCATTTGCTAATGTATCTATTGTTTTTTCAAATGAAGATTTAATTGTTTTTAGTTCTGCTATTTCTTCATCTTTCTTATCAATAGTTCCATGTAGTGTAATTATAGTTCTTTCTTTACACACTAACTTTTCTTCCTTTTTCTCTAATTCTCCCTTAACCCTCTGAAAATCTTTTTTATAAAATATTTTCATAACCTCTCCTTTGTTCAATAATTCACATAATATTTTTAATATTAAGGAGCATAATTGCTCCCTAATAATTCTCCTTTAATAATCTTTCTATTTCTGCTTTTTCTCTTTCAAATTCTTCTCTTTCTTCTGGTGTCATATCTTCGCTTTTTTGTTCTTTACCATGCCATTCTGGAACTATTTCTTTTCTAATTGGTTGTTTAGAGTATTTATTACCTTTTTCATTAACTGCTTTTATAACCCATTTTCTAATAGCAAGATAACAAGATTTATATTTAGTGCCTTTCATTTCAATATATTCATCTAAATAAGTTATAAATTCATTAGCACTACTACTACCAAATTCACTAACAAGTGAATTATATTCTTTTTCAGTTAGTTTAACATTTTGGTATTCACCATATTTTCTTTTTATTTCTTTTATCTTATTCTCTAACTCTTTACTCTTTACTCTATTCTCTATATCTATCTCTATCTCTGTGTTACCATTTGTTACACCAGTGTTACATTGTAACACTTTTTGTTCTTTTTCTTTCTTTAATTCCCTATGTTTTCTTACTCTTTCTGCACTTGCAGTTTCACTACCTATACATTTTATAGTTTCAGTCATTACAAAGTGATCTTGCTCAATTTCCTCAATCAAACCATTACCTATTAGAAATGCTATTGTTACTTTTACATTTTCAATATCTTCATCAATTTCAAGTGCTATTTCTTCTGCAAAGTTATCTTCTACACCTTCAAATATCAATGCACCATCATTTTTAAGACTTAATAACTGCATTTTAAGATAAATAATAGTATATGTATCTCCACCTGCAATTTTCCTTAATTTCTTTATTTTTTTATCTCTGAAGAAATCTTCTTTAAGTTTTAACCAAAAATATTTTTTTGCCATATTCCTTTTCCTTTCTGTATATAGAAAAAAGACAACATAATACAAATAACAAGATTTAGTTGGTGTACTAGGTTTCTTGTTACCTGTATTACATTGTCTTTATCCTAGTACACCCACTATTAGTTTACCAAAATTTTACTATTGTTTCAATTTACATTTTATTTTACGAATTGGTTCTTATATGAAACACCATAGATAAAATTAATTGTTGCTTTAACTTCTTTTTCATCACTTGGATCACTTAAACTATCAATTACATGGTAATAACATAGTTCACTTTCTCCTGTTACCTCATTGTAAAAATCAACTGCTTTTTGTAATTCATTTGCTAATGCTATCATTTTAAAATCCCCTTTGTTTTTTATTACCTTACCTTTATATTATAGTTTTCATTTGAAACATTTACAAATAATATGCTTGTAATTGAAACATTATATTTTATATAATCTATACCATTTGTTGTTTTGCTTATTCTTTTTTTTATCAACAATACCTTTTCTGCTTCTGCATATATAACAATGAATGCATTTTGTACTGGTATTAAACCATTTAGCACACTCTTTATAATTATCAAATATTGTTACAAGATTATCTTCTAAATCATAACAACCTATCATAAAACCTCACTATTTTGTTTATGCAACCATTGATTAATAAACTTGTTAATGCTTTTAGCAGTTTTTCTAGGTATTGCATTATTGCTCCACATCTCTTTTAAATAAGATATTTCACTTTCTACATCTAGACCTGGATATAGCATTTTCCAGTATTCAATTTGTTCTTTTTCTATGTAATAAATTCCACCATCTCTTAAAACTACTTCAAACATTTTATTTCACCTCTTCTTCTAACCAATATCTTTTATATTGGACCTTTTCACCATATCTATTAGTGGTGCTAATCCACTCATCATTTACTTTAAATTCAAGTCTTATTTGTCTTATGTATTCACTTAACCTAGTACAACCTAAATCAATAAATGCATTATATGTTGTAATAGATCCAAAATCCCTCATATACTGTAAAACTCTTTCTCTCAATTTTCCCACTTCCTATATACTAATTTTTCTTTTTTCCAATCTGGATAACATTGTTTTAAGTATTCTTCCATGATTAGTAGCATTTCAACTCTTAAACCTTTGTTACCATTATCTAATAGGTGATGATGCACTCTACACCCACACACCCCATTTTCTTCTATTCCTAGACCTAATTTGCTTTTAGGTATAAAGTGCATTGCATCAAAAATATTAAATTCTAAATTACTTAAATTCATGTTTTTTGTATGATAACTAATTTTGCAAAATAAACATGAATAATTATCTCTTTCAAATATCCTTTCTCTAGTTGCTTTATCAAATTGTAGTAGTTTAGTATAACTTGCCATACATAAACCTCCTAATTGTTCTTATTTGAAACATTAACCCCATGCATTTTTTAATCTTTCAAGTTCATCTGGTGTTAGTGTTTCTATACCTTGTGCTTTTGCTTCTTGTACTATGAAATCAATGAAGTTTGCCATTTGTTTTGTGTTATATGAAGAAGTACCATAATAAGCAATTACATCAACTAAACCTGCTATTTTAGTTTCACTTGTTTCACATATCCATCCTAGACCTTTTTCAGTCCATAATGTTATGAATGTTGATGCTGCTTTACTATCAATAGTTACTATTCTATAAATACCTTTATTTTTTATGTATTCTTTATATACTTCTTCTTTTGTATTACCTACTGCTTCTGCTATTTTACCTATTAAGGTCCATGCATAAGCATTAGCATTTAAACTTCTTTTTTCTCTATGTTTAGATAAATTAATATCAATTAATTCCTCATCTTGTAGTTTATTAAACTCATCTGTTAAAATATCATTTTGATTAGTTAATTGAATAGTTACTTTTGGTTTATGTGTTACATAATCTAAATTAATATCAATTATTTTACCTTTTAAAAGCATTTTACACCTCTAAAATGGAAGGTCTGCATCTGTTAATGCTATTCCTTCATATTGAGAATTATAATTTTGTGGTAAATCTAAATCATTTAATTGTGTATTTTGTGGTTCACTTTGTGGTCCAGTTTGTGTATCACCTTCTGTATCTTCTTTTTTATATGCTATTAATTCTACATTACTTACAATTACTTCTGTTACATATCTTTTAGAACCATCTTGTGCATCATAACTTCTGGTTGCTATTCTACCTTCAATTAATACCTTATTACCTTTTTTAGCATATTTTTTTAAATATTCTGCAGTTGAACCCCATGCATTAAAATTAATAAATTCAGTATCATATTCACCATCTTTATTTTTAAAATCATTTCTCATTGCTAAGGAATTGTTATATACTGATTTACCACTTTCAGTACTTCTAAATTCACCATCTTTTGTTAAATTTCCTACACCTATAAATTTATTCATTGTTATTCTCCTTTGATTTTTCAGCAACTTTCAAATTTCTTAAATAAATATTTATTTTGTCATAAAGTTCATCACATAATTCATAATAAACTTCATCTTCCCAGTTTATATAAACTTCATCTTCTAATTTATAAGAGTTATAATATGTTTCCATTGCATAATATTTATTTCCTACTCTTATAATTGCTTTATCATATTCATTAT
>JAZUAY010000184.1:0-3004 GCA_045638205.1 Bacilli bacterium | reverse complement strand
AAATAAATTTACAAAAAAAGTAAAAAATATTATAAAAAAGTAATTTACTTCTTGCCAAAAGTATGTTAATATTATGATAATAGGTGGTGGCTAAAGAGATGAATAATAACGGATTAAAAATAATTAAAGCTAGAGTTGAACAGGATAAGTATGCTACAGTTGAGTTAAAAATAATTAAAGCAGATGGTAATAAGATACTTAAAGATTTATATGTTGAAAAAGAACTTAATAATGGAGAATATTATATAGTTAGTGATAATGTTTTAGTGGCACTACATAGAACACTTAGAAATGGTGAAGTTGCTAACTTACAAATGATATCTAGTGAAGGTGATATATTAATAGAACCTTTATATAGTAGAATTAGTCAAGTTAATGATGATATCTTTGTGTGTGTTAAAGCTGTTAGTGATATGCAGAGTGTTAAAATTAATCAAGAAATGAAAACTGATGCTGCAAAAGTTCAAGAAATTGCTTTAGATAGTAGAAATATTAAAAATCAAATGACTAGTACAATGAAAGCGAATAATTTAGATAGTAATGCTAGTTTAAGATTTGTTTTTGAAGATGCTTATAATGAGGCTATAATTTATAAAATAGAGAGAGTTAATGGTGAATATGATATTAAAGTTATGGGTGATAATGCTAGCTTTATAGCAGTTGATGATAATAATATTTATTCTCATAGTAATGTGGTACAAGATTTAACTAAGGTTGAAGTTATTAGTGAAGTTAAAGCTCCTGAATTATCAGATGTTAAAGCATTTGATGTACCTGAAGTACAACCAACAACTCCAGAGCCTGTTGCTCCAGAAGTTACACCAGAGTTTGTTGCTCCAACTATGCCAGTAGAGGTACCTGAGGTTAATACTAATAATATTGAAATGCCAGCAGAAGAAGTTAATCCAACACCAGTTTATGGTGCTGCTGAATTACCAGTTGATGTAGAAGTTGCTTCTACAGAGCCTGTTGCTCCAGTAGGAGTTGCTACTCCAGAGTCTGTTTCTCTACTTGATAATGTCGCTCCAGCAGCTATGTCAGTTGAAGTTCCTGAAATTGCACCAGTTGAGGCTCAAAGTGTTGAAGTGCCAGAAATTAATGATACAGCTCCATATATGGGTAGTGTTTCTAATATAAATTATTCTGCTGCATTTATTCCTAGTGATAATCCTGTTCCTGCAGTTGATATTCAAACAGCTCCAGAAGTTGCAGTGCCAGCAGTAGAAGAAAAATTTACAGAATTAGGTACAGCTCCAGTGGTACCAGATTTATCAAAAGAATTTATTCCAGCACCATTAGAAGAATTACAACAATATGAGGATGTTATGCCATCTGCTATGGAACAATTTGCTCCTAATGTAGATGAATCTCAACTTATTAATGCAAATGAGGTTAATGTAAGTAATGATATAGATACTAGTGCATTTGATTCAGTAAATAGTGATATTAATACAAATATAAGTTATGCTCCATTTAATGATGAAGAAGTACCAGAAGTTAGTTCAATAAATACTGATAACATTAATAACTTAACTAATAGTGAAGAAGAAGCTTCTAATACAACATTTGATAATTTCTTCGGTGTTGATGAATCAACAGATGAAGGTTATGCTACAAGCTCATATGATAACAATGATCAATATGATCAATTAAGTGATGTTATTTCTAAACTTATTAGTAAAGAAGAACAATCTAGAGAAACAATTGCTAAAAATGAAGAGTTAATTAAAAAACTTACAGATGAAGTTGAAAATAAAACTAAAAAGGTTAATGCTCTTATTAATGAAAATCGCAAATTTATTGATGAAAATAGAATGCTTAAGAATAGAGTTAATGGTCTAGAGGCTAAGACTGGTAGACTTGAAGATGAAAATACTAAATATATTAATGAAAATAAACATCTTAAAGATGAAGCACGTCGTGGAAAAACTAAAATTAATGCTGTTATCTCTTCTATTGATGAAGTACTTGGTAGTTATAATACTAATAATAATGGAGGAGCTTATACGAAAGTTGCTTAAGGTAGACATTTGTCTATCTTTTTTTATTGAATAATTTATAAAAAAGTGGTATATTATAAGCATGGTTTTTGCAGGAGTTAAATATTATTTAAAGAGGTGGATTTATGTTAGAGATTAAAAATTTAAGTGCTAAAGTTAAAGATATAGATAAACAAATACTTAAAAATCTTAATTTAAAGATTAATGATGGTGAAGTTCATGTAATTATGGGACCTAATGGTACTGGTAAAAGTACTTTATCTAAAGTTATTATGGGTCATTATAACTATGAAGTAGTAGATGGTGATATTATTTTTAATGGTAAAAATATAAATGATTTAGATACATGTCGTCGTGCTAGATCTGGTATTTTTCTTGCTATGCAAGAAGCTCCTGTAATAGAAGGTGTTAGTAATAGTGAATTTTTAAAAGAGGCAGTGCAAGAAGTTACAGGTGAAAAAGTAAATTTATATTCCTTTATAAATTCTTTAAATAAAGATATGGATAGTTTATTATTAAATAATGATATGATTCATAGATCTATTAATGAAGGTTTTAGTGGTGGAGAGAAAAAGAAAAATGAAGTTTTACAACTTAAACAATTAAAACCTAAATTTATTATTTTAGATGAGCTTGATAGTGGTTTAGATGTTGATAGTTTAAAGATATGTTCAGATAATATTAATGATTATCTAAAAGAAAATAAAGAAGCTTCAGTACTTATTATTACTCATTATCCTAAAATTTTATCTTATATAAAACCTCATTTTGTTCATATTATGATGAATGGTAAGATTATTAAAACAGGAGATATGTCTTTAGCACTTGATATTGAAAAAAATGGTTATACTATGATAAAAGATGTTGCGGATGTAGATAGTTATGAATAAAATACTTAAGAAGAATAAAAATATTGATATAGTTGAAGATAGTGTTATTTATTTAGATGGTGATGATTATAATATAAATATTAATGAGTCTTGTATTGTTAAAATATTTCATTT
>JAZUAY010000183.1:0-4008 GCA_045638205.1 Bacilli bacterium | reverse complement strand
CATTACTACAAATTTATTTTTTAAGTTAAATATTTCTTGTTTTTGTCTTTCACATTCCTCTTTATATTTTTTTAATTCATCTAAAACATATTGTTCTATCATATTTCCTCCTTAAATAAAATCTCTATCACTAACACCAACTTGTTCTGCAATTGGTATTGGTCTATAATTATCTTCAATATCTTGTTCTAGTCTTTCTATCTCTTCACTTAAATGGTCTACTTCTAATAATAAATCTTCAACCATACATATTAAACTATCAACAGGTACAAAATCTCCTAATAATTCATAATTCGTTCCAGTTACATGTCCAACTCTTTCTATTCTTCTTAATAAATAACCATCTAACTTACAATACATATTAATCTACCTTTTCAAAATCCATATTATTTAATTCTAAAAATTGTCTTAATGCTTTTAGTTTTGATAATGGTCCAGTTATTTTTAATGTATATGTTATTACTGGATCACTTACATCTGCCTTCACTTCTTCTTTAAGTAAAGTTTCTACTTTTTCTTGTACTATTTCTTCTTTTACTTCTTCTACTTTTGATAGTGCTGCTTTTTGTTCTCTCAATTGAGTGTTTTTAAATAGTGCATTTTCTAAAGAATAATCTTGCAAGAAAGTATTTTTAACTTCTAATTCAAATTCACTATGTAATTCTTCTATTGCTTTCAAACCAGTTCTAATGCTATTTAATTTGATTTTAATTTCTTCTTCTATTGTTGCTAATTTAACTGTTTTATTACACCATTTTTCTTCAAAAATCTTTTCTAATGGTACAATATCCTTTAATTCTTCAACTTGTTTAGTAAAGATTTCTTCAATATGTTGTTTCTTTTCTTCTTTTTCTTTATTTTCAAAATTTTTAACTTGAACATCTACAAAATCTGCAGTTTCTTTTAGTATTTTTTCAGTTTCTTTTGCAGTTGTTTCAAATAATTCAATAGGTTTTTTAAATTCTGCTATTATATCCTTTCTATAATCTGCAATCTTTTTAATCACTTTATTTATACTTGCTCTTTCACCTTTTGCTTCTTGTATTTGTTCATCAGTAAATACTAATTTTGAATAATATTCTTTTAACTGTAATGCATATTCTTTTGCTTCTGCTATATTATCCTCTACTACTGATACTCCATTAATTCTTGCTTCTATTTCATTTTTTAATATTGGTTTATTCATTAAAACACCTCTTCCTTATTTTTATTTTTTTTCTTTTCTAATATTGCAACTGCTTCTTTTAATTGTTTCAAGGTCATTTCTTGATTACCTTTTACATTAAAATAATTAAGCAATTCTTCATAATCTGTATTAGTTTCTGCAACTAATTTTTTCATTTTTACCATATAAATTAATATCAATTCTTGTTCTTCTGGTGATAATTTCCCACTTTTATTTTTATCTGGATCATCACCAGTTTGTATTTTATATGCTTTAAGTAATGCATACTTATCTGCATAAGTCATTGCTTTACCTGGTGCTTTATCTTGACTATCTACACCATCACCATAAGTTTTAATATCTATAAATTCATCTGGTTTATCAATATTTACAAATCTATATGTAGTTTCAATTCTTATAACAAAGTTATCCATATCACCAAATTTATTTTTAAAAGTAACTCTTTCTTCTTTAGTTAATTTTCTATCGTGAGGATAACTATATATTCCTAATTCATATTCAATAGGTTTTATAGCATTTAATATATCTGCTTCACTAACTGCCTTATATTCACTTTTTGTTCCTTCACCTACCTTTAATTTTTTAGCAACTGTTTGAATTTTATTTGTTGCTAAACTCATTTTTTGATAGATATTTAATTTATTTATTTCAATTTTATCTTCTTTCATTAGTCCTCCACTTTTCTACCACTTGATAAGAATGTTACTTTTTCTGCTACTACTTGTAATTCATTACCACTTAATCTTGCTAATCTACCTTTTACTCCAACAACATCACCTTTTTCACAATATTCACAAGTGCTTTCTGCAATACTACCTATTAAATTACAATTTATAAAATCAGTATCATATTCACCATCAACATTTTTAAAGTTTCTTGGTACTGCTAATGTTATTGTACTTACCTTTCTTCCATTTTCATTTTCTTCTAAAATTGGTCTATCTACTAAACGACCAACTATTACTATTTGATTTAACATATTTCCTCCTTTTTTATTTGTTCACACATTCACAATCATTTCCATAATAATCTGCAAATTCTTCTATTGACTTAATTTTTTGTTCTAGTTTCTTATTTTCATACTCTAAAACTGATATTTTAAGGTCCTTATTAATAATTGCCTCACCTAATAATTCAATTACCTTTAAATAATTTTCATTCATAATTAAGTCCTCCTAATCGAATGTATGTTCCCATAGAATTATTATTTAAATTTGTGTTAAAAGTGTGATATTTTATTTTTCTTTTTGTTTCTTTACACTAACTGATATTTTACAATCTTCCCTCAATTCAAATATCCTTGCTAGTGCTTCATATAATGCAATTACATTATGTTCTTTCATTCAACCACTTCCATTAGTTTTATTGTTTCTTTTGCAGTTAGATTGAATTTAATTTGTAGGTTTATCCAAAATTCTGGACTACCTTTCATTCTTCCAGTTTCAATTAAGCACCAATAAACTCTACTCTTACCTACTAATGCTCCTATTTCTTCCTGTGTTAATCCTAGTTTTTGTCTAAACTCAACTAATTTGTTTCTCATTTGTTCCCTCCTTCCATTTTGTTTTGTATTTGAAACATATTATTGACAAATGTTTCATATACTTACAATATCATTATACTAAAATAATAATTTAAGTCAATATATTTTGTTAATTTTTTAAACTTTTTAAAATCATTATGTTTGTTTTTGAAAACATTATAATATAAAATTGTTATGGGAATAAATAAATGTTGAGGTGTGTTTTTATGAATGAATTAGGAGATAAGATTAGAGAATTAAGAAGAAGTAGAGATATGACACAACAGGAACTAGCAGACAAATTAAATTTAAGTAGATCACAAATTTCAAATTTAGAAAAAGGAAGAAGGTCTTTAAATTTAGACCAATTAAAAATAATATGTGATGTATTTAAAATTGACATGGAATTTTTCGGTATATCACCAACTGCAGAAGAAAGCATAGCATTAATTGAAAGAGCAAAACTTTTATTTGAAAGTGATAAAATACCAACTAAAATGAAGGATGAATTACACTTAATATTAATGCAAGTATATTTAGACAGTAAAAAGGAATGATGTTATTTGAACAAATACTTAAAAGACTATCTAGAATATTACAGATTAGATTTACAATTTTTTTCAAAGAAATTAATTAGAACTGCTGCTTATGTTCGTGTATCTCATGAAGAACAAAAAAAGCATGGTTATTCAGTAGAAGCACAAATAGAAGGTTTAAAAAAGTATGCTAATGAAAATGGATATTTTATTGTTGATTGGTATATTGATGATGGTTTTTCTGCTCGTAAAAAATCTAAAACTAGAAAAGAATTAACTCGTTTAGTTAATGATGCTAAAGAAAAAAAGTTTGAATTAATTATTTTTAAGTGTATTGATAGATGGTTTAGAAATATAGCAGAGTATTATAAAATTCAAGAAGTATTAGATGATAATAAAATTGGATGGGAATGTAGTGAAGAAGATATTGATACTACTACCAGAGAAGGAAGATTAAAATTAAATCTTTATTTGATGTTAGCACAAGATGAAGCAGATAGAGGTAGTGATAGAATTAAATATGTATTCAAAGGAAAAATTGATAATGGTGAAGTTATTTTTGGTAAATATAGTTTACCTTTAGGTTTTAAAATTGAAACTATTGAAGGTAAAAAAAGAGTAGTTATTGATGAAGAAATGGAACATGTTATAAATGATATATTTGATTTATATGAAACTTATAAATCTAAAGGTAGAGTGCAAACTTTAATCAATAATAAGTATGACCTGGATATTACTTATAAAAACATCACTACATTATTAAA
>JAZUAY010000182.1:0-9606 GCA_045638205.1 Bacilli bacterium | reverse complement strand
TAATATATTTTTTTCTTATTTCAAATTTTTCAGCATTATCATTTTGATATATTTCATTTAAATAATCTTTTCCTAATTTTTGTAGTTGTTCTTTTAATTCTTTAACTGTTTTTTCATCTAAATCTTCTTCTATTTTATTAGTTGTTTCTACTAATAGAGATAAATATGGTTCTTCTAGTTCTTTACCATTTTTTATAAAAATATTATCTAGTTCTTTATTTAAACATTTATTTTTTAAATTTGTTTTAATATTTTCAAAATATATATCATTTTTATATGTTAGTATTAAAGTGTTTTCAAAAGATACAGGCTTATAATCATATGAGAAGTTAGATGATTTTTCACAAGCTTCTTTGACTTTAGAAATAAACTCTTCTTCATCATATTCAGTAATAATTGTAGTATCGTCTACATTAGTTCCGTATATACCAAACCTTTCTAAATTCATACCTCTAGTATCAATTACCGTATTTATACTGCCTTTAAATTTTGTACCACTAAAATTTATATCTTTATCAATAATTCCTATTAGTTTTACACCTTCTAAAATAGTATTAGATATATTTTTGTTTTTAACCATATGTGGATTTAGTTCTAGTGGTCTTTTTTTTATTCTATCAAATATTATACCTTTTTTTATTTCTGCTTTATAACTACCAGAAAAATCACAATCAAAAACATAGCAATCATATAAATCACCAAATAAACCTACACCATCAAAACAACATTCACTTAAATCACTTAATTGATTAATTTTTAAAATAATTGGTTTTTTATGTATTGCACCTTTAAATTTAATTCCCATAAAATTATCTTTGGTTACTTCATAATCAAAAATTTCATTTCTATCTTTAATAATTTCTGCGTTATTAAAATTTGTATATGTAAGATTTTTATGTTCATTTAATTTTATTTTGGCATTTGATGTATTAGTAAAATCATACGTCCATAGCTGCCAATCATCCCATTCTATCTCTGATAAATCAAGTTTTTTTAAATTTTTATGGCTAATTTTTACATAGTTATTAAAATCTCCTTCAAATATAATTCTTTTTAAAGTATCTTTATCAAAATCTAATTTAACAGGATTTTTATCATTATAATTATCTAGCTCTTCTTCAATTATTTTTCTTAATTTAAATATTTCTTCTCTAGTGTAGTTCAATTTTAGCACCTCTTTTTTTATGTTATAATATCATGTAAAAAAATAAAAATCAACATTTAAAATTAATTAAATATTGACTATTGATTTATTATTTTAATTTTTCTAAAATATCATCTTTTGATGTTAGGCCAACTATTTTTTCTTTAATTTCACCTTTATCAAAAATGATTAATGTTGGAATACTCATGATACCATATCTTCTTGCTAGATTTTCTTCTTCGTCTACATTAATTTTGTATACTTTGATATCACTTCTTTCTTCTTTAATGCTATCAATAATTGGTGACATCATTTTACATGGTCCACACCAATCAGCATAAAAATCAATCAACACTTTTTCTTCACTTTTTAATACAACATCCTCAAAATTTTCTTCTGTTATCATATTTTCCTCCTATTCAACTACTTCTTCATTTTTCTTTCTTAACTCTACTGCTTTATATGCTTCTTCTTCATCATTAAAGTATATGGTTTCATTTTTTAATTTTTGATAAGTTTCATTACCTTTTCCAAGAATTAATACCATATCATTATCTTTAGCCATATTAACTGCTTTTCTAATAGCTGTTCTTCTATCTACTTCAATTTCAAAATTGTCATGTGTCTCTTTTGCAGTTGATACTAATTGATTAATAATATCTCTTGGGTCTTCACTTCTTGGATCTTCATAAGTAAATATTGCATAACTTGCATTATCAAGTACTGTCTCTCCCATTATTGGTCTTTTTAAATAATCTCGCTCTCCGGCACTTCCGATTACTACAATACTTCTATTAATATCAAGTGTATGTACAAAATTCAAAAGATTTTTAATGCCATTTGGTGTATGTGCATAATCTACCATTACATAATATGGTGTGTCTGTATCAAGTAAATCCATTCTTCCTGATACAGATAGTTTATCTAAATTTTCCATTAATTTTTCCCAAGTAAAACCTAATGCAAGACATGCAAGAAGTGAGGCTGCTAAATTATAAACATTAAATTCTGCTAAAAGTGGACTCTTTATATTATATTCTTTTCCATTATACTTATATGTAATATAGGTGCATTTTGGATTAACTTTATATTTTACTATTTGTAATGTATTATCATCTGTCTTACCGTATGATAAAACTGTTCCATTACAAGCACTTTTAATTTTTTCAAACATTTCATCATCATGATTTAATATACAATAGCCATTCTTTTTTGTTTGCTTGAAAAGACGAGATTTACATTCAATATAATTTTCATAACTTCCATGAATATTTAAATGTTCTCTTGTTACGTTTGTAATAATTGAGACATCAAATTCTAAACCTTCCATTCTATTTCTAAAGAATGCTTCACTACTTGCTTCAATACTGGCATATGGACATCCAGCACTTACAAATTCATTTAAATATCCATATAATTTATCAGCATCTGGTGTTGTGTTGTCTGTGTCCCCTACAAAGTCTTTATAACTTCTTCCATTAGTACCAATGTAACCACATAAGTCTTTACCAATTAATGTTTGAATACATGTTGCAGTTGTTGTTTTACCATCAGTTCCAGTTACTCCTATCATTTTAAGTTTTTTTTCTGGATAATCATTAAATCTTCTACATAGTTCAGGTAACTCCTTATTAGTGTCTTCCACTTTTATTACTGGTACAGGTGCTACAATATCATCACGACTTACAACAAGTGCTGCGGCACCATGAGCGATAGCATCATCTATAAAATCATGTCTATCTGCAGTTACTCCCATTGTACAAATAAATAAATCTCCTGGAACTACCTCTTTAGAGTTTATTTTTATGCCACTTATTAGGGTATCACTATCAATATTATATAATTCTCTTAATTTTTTCATTTTATCACCTAAAGTAATTATAACTTAAATATGAGAAAAAATAAAGCTATTTCTTTATTAAACACTTATTAACGTTAATTTTTATATTTATTATTAAATAACTTGAAGTAAAGTCTCTTTTTATGTTATCATTATATAGGAAAGGTGGAGATGTATGAAAACAGCAATTATTGGTGCAGGAAGTGATTTAGGTGTACATATAGATGGTGCTAAATTTGGTCCTTCACAATTAATAAATGATATAAAAGATTCTTTTAAAGGTGAAATTATATCTTTAATTCAAGATGAGAAAATTATTAAAAGTCGTAATTTATCTGATAGAAGAAAAAATGAATATGAAATAGATAGATTTAATACTATTCTTTATAATAAGGAAGTAGAAGCAATTAACAATGGGTATTTTCCTATTACACTTGGAGGAGATCATTCTATTGCAGTAGCTTCAGCTTTAGCCGATGTTAAAACTAATAAAGGTGAAGTTGGTATGATTTGGATTGATGCTCATACTGACTATAATACTTTTGAAACAACAGTTACAGGTAATATTCATGGACTTCCTTGTGCTGCTATCACTGGTTATAAATGTGATGAATTAAGAAAATTTCATGATGGTGATACTATTGATCCTAGATGCTGTGTTATTGTCGGTGCAAGAAGTATTGATGAAAAAGAAAAGGATAATGTTAAATATTCTGGAGTTACTGTTTTTTCTACTGATGATATTAAAAAACGTGGTGTAAAAGCTATAATGGATGAAGCTTTTGCTATTGCTTCTAAGGGTACAAAATCAATTCATATTTCATATGATTTGGATGTAATTGATCCTAATGTTGCTCCGGGTGTATCAGTTCCAGAAGTTGATGGTATAAATGAAGTGGAAGCAATGGAAATATTGGATGAAGTTTTAAATAATATTAATAAGGTTTCTTCAATGGATATTGTTGAACTTAACCCACTACGTGATATTGATAGAAAAACTGAACAAATTGCACTTAATATTTTAGCTAATACTATTAAAAAGGTTGAAGAAGAAAAAGGTGTTATTAAAAAAGATAAAAAATATTAATATATAAAGTTTGACTTTTTTTAGTATATGTGTTATTTTACTATTAATCAAGGAGGTTATTTTTATGAAAAATATAATAGTTAAAAATAATAATCTCTTATACTTATTACTACGACTGGTTTAGTAATAGGTGTTTTGTGTTGTGTAAATATATAAATTAGAGTTACAATTATAATTTTAAAGACCTATTACATTTTTGTGATAGGTCTTTTTGTATATTAAAGAAAGGATGATTAAAATGAAAAAAATAAAAATATTTGATACTACACTTAGAGATGGAGAGCAAGCTCCTGGTTATTCTATGACAGATATAGATAAAATTAAACTTGCTAAAAAACTTAATGATATGAAAGTTGATATTATTGAAGCTGGATTTGCTGCTAGTAATCATAATGATTTTATGGCAATTAAAAATATGGCTTTGGTAGTAGATTATTCTACTTTATGTTCACTTGCTAGATGTAATGAAAAAGATATTTATAAAGCATATGAAGCTATTAAAGATGCTAAAAATAAAAGAATTCATACTTTTATTGGTACTAGCCCTACTCATATGAAATATAAATTAAAAATGACTAAATCTGAAATTTTAGATACTGTTTGGAAAAATGTTAATTATGCTAAAAAACTTGTTGATGATGTTGAATTTTCTTTAGAAGATGCAACTAGAACTGATAAAGATTTCGCTTGTTCAGTTATTAATACTGCGATTGAAGCTGGTGCTACTACTATTAATATTCCTGATACTGTGGGTTATGTTATGCCAGATGAATTTAGAAATTTTATTAAATATTTAAAACAAAATTCAAACCTTTTTAAAGTAGATGTTTCTGTTCATTGTCATAATGATTTAGGTCTTGCTACCGCTAATTCACTTGCCGCTATTTTAGAAGGTGTTAATCAAATTGAATGTACTGTTAATGGTATTGGAGAACGTGCTGGTAATACCTCTTTAGAAGAAGTTGTTGCAAATATTGATACAAGATATGATTATTATAATGCTTATACAGATATTGTTTTAAAAAATATTTATGATATTAGTAAAACAGTTTGTCAAGTTACTAATCAAAATATTCAGAAAAACAAAGCTATTGTTGGTGATAATGCTTTTAAACATGAAGCTGGTATTCATCAACAAGGTGTTATTAATGATAAAAGTACTTATGAAATTATGAATCCTTCTAAATATGGTATTAATACTAATAATATAGTTATTGGTATTCATTCTGGTAGAAATGCAATTATTGAAAAAATTAAAAATTTTAATTATAATCCAGATAATTATGATATTAATAGTATTTTAGATGACATTAAAAATTATTATGAAGTTAAACTTAAATATAATAATGATAAAAATGAAATATCTGATAATGAATTTATTAGTATTATTAATAATCATAAATATAAAACTAAAATAAGATAACATTATATATGCTATCTTATTTTTCTTTAACTTCAATTCCTATTGGACAATGGTCACTTCCATATATATCTTTATAAATTGTTGTATTAATTACATTATTTATATATCTTTTGGAAACTATAAAATAATCTATTCTCCATCCAATATTTCTTTCTCTGGCATGCCCCATATAACTCCACCATGTGTAATGCTCAGGCTCATTTTCATGATAATGTCTAAAAGTATCTATAAAACCACTATTTAATAATTCTGTAAACTTACCTCGCTCTTCATAAGTAAATCCTGCATTACCAATATTGGCCTTAACATTTTTGATGTCAATTTCTTCATGTGCTACATTAAAGTCACCACAAACAATAACTGGTTTCTTTTTATCAAGAGATTTCAAATAAGCTCTAAAAGTATCTTCAAAGTACATTCGTGATTCCATTCTACTTAAGTCTCTTTTTACATTTGGTACATACACTGTAACAAGAAAAAAATCATCAAATTCTAATGTTATAGTTCTTCCTTCATCATCATATTCACTACTATCAATTCCAAAATTTACTCTTAATGGTTTTACTTTTGTATAAATCAAAGTTCCAGAATATCCTTTTTTCTTAGCAGGATATAAATATTCAAAATATCCCTCTGGATCAAAATCATATTGTTCTTTTAAGGCTTTTGTCTCTTGCATACAAAAAATATCAGCATCAACACTATTGAAAAATTCACCTAACCCTTTTTTTAAACAAGCTCTTAGTCCTCCTACATTCCATGATACTATTTTCATTCTTCTATTTTCCTTTCTTTTGAATAAATACAACCACAATAGTCTTGTCTATATAAATTATATTTTTTTGATAACTCTATACTTTCTTTATAACCATTCTTCTTCTTAAAATCTGAATTTAAAAATTTTACTTTACTATTTTTTGCTAAATCATTACCTATTTCATTTAACCAATCCACATTTTTATAAGGACTTAAAGTAAGTGTTGTTGTAAAATAATCAAAGTTATTATCTTCAGCAACTTTTAAAGTTTCAACAAGTCTTAATTTATAACATTTATAACAACGACTTCCTCGTTCCGGCTCTTTTTCTAGTCCTTTACTCATTTCTAAAAATGTTTCAGGATCATACTTAGCATCAATTATCTTAACTTCATTTTTTAAATTAATTTGCTTTATAAATCTTTTTACTTCAGCAAGTCTTTTCTCATATTCACTTTTTTCCGTAATATTCGGATTATAATAAAGTATTGTAATATCAAAATAATCTCCTAATCTTTTAAGACAACTTGATGAGCATGGTGCACAACATGTATGTAATAAAAGTCTTGGGGTATATTTTAATTTATTTATTTCTTCTTCCATTAACAAATTATAATTCATAAACTACCTCTCTCATTGATAATTAGTATACCATAATCAAAAAGAAAACTCTATCTAAAGATAAAAGTTTTCAAAATATTTTTGTTGGTAATAATTTATATTAATACCATTTTGTTATATTATTTATATATTATAATATAATTATATTGGTGATTATTATGCCTTTTTTATTAACTATAGTTGCAGGAAGTGCTACTATGATTGGTACTTTACCTATAATAAAATATTTTAATAATTATAAAAAACTTATTAATATATCTTTATCATTTGCTAGTGGTGTTATGATTAGTGCTAGTTTTTTTGATTTAATTCCGGAAAGTTTAAATTATTTTAATAAAGAATTTTATTTAATTCCTAGTATAATTTATGTGGCTATCTTTTTTTCTATGGGAATAATACTTTCAACCCTTATTAATAAAAATATAAATGAAGAGAATAATTTAAAAAAAGTAGGGATTAGTTCAATGATTGCTATTATTATTCATAACTTACCTGAAGGTATTATTACTTATTTGTCTGCTAGTGTTGATATAAAATTAGGCATTTCTCTTGCTATTGCCATAATTTTACATAACGTTCCTGAAGGTATTAGTATAGCTGTTCCAATATATTATTCAACTAAAAGTAAAAAGAAAGCTTTTTTCTACACTTTAATAGCTGCTTTATCAGAGCCACTTGGTGCAATTCTAGCTTTTCTTTTCCTTAGGAACTATGTTACTAATTTTTTTCTAGGTGCTATACTTGGAATAATATCTGGTATTATGATAAATATTAGTATGTATGAATTATTACCAGAAGCTTTAACTTATAAAAATAAACTTATAACAATATTTTATACTTTATTTGGTATTATTTTTATGTTTATTAGTATTAAGTTCATTAATATTTGATAGATTATATAATTTTATTTATTTTGTCTATCAATAATTCACAAAACTCTTTATCTCCAACTTTTGTAATTGAAAAAGTCTTATAACCAATTCTATTTATACTTGCACCACAGTGATATACTTCTTTTTCATCTAAAATAAAATATCTGTCATGAAAAGTATTATTATATATTACTTTTAAATTATGATATTGTTTATTATATTTTAATATATCTTGCTTAGTTAATAAATTATTAGATTTAGTTATGTTAGTTACTTCTACTTTAAGTCTTTTAATATTTCTAACAATGTATTATCTGCATAAACATCTATTATTTTTATGCTTACCTTTTCTGCTACTGGTGTACGAAGAATAGTGGCTAACATAGCAACTCCTTGTTCTGTAAATACATATGGTAAGTATTTAGAATATTTTTCTTGCTCTAATTCTAAGGTTCCAAATTGAACCTTAGAATTTTATAATATTCATCTCTAGTTAATCTAAACATAAATCTTTCTGGAAATCTACTAATATGTCTTTTTACTGCTTTATTAATATCTTTTGTTCCATTTTTACACTCATAAAGTTTTGCTAAATCACTATCAAGCATTACTTGCTTTCCTCTAATTTCATAAATTAAATCTTCAATTGAAACATTATCTTTAATAATAACTTCATTCATATTATCCTTTCCTTTCAAAATAAAAAGGATACACTTTCTTTCCAAAAAGTATATCCGCATCATACATAATTATTTTTCCTCCAAAATAATTACACGTTATCGTCTAAATTTTGTTATATTAACACATGAGGAATTAATTAATATATATTTCGTTATACCAAACTTATTTTATAATTACAATATTCTTATCTTTATTATTATATTTGTTTTATTTTTATTACTATTATTTTTTCTAATCTGACTTCATATAAATTATGCTATCTTATCATAAAACTAAACAAATATTGATAATGAAAGATTAAATTTTAGATTTAATTATAAATATATTATAGTTAATTATTTTTAATAAGAAAAAAACAATCAATATTATTATAAAATAATAAGATTGTATAACTTTTATGAGTTTGATAATTTAACTTCTACGATTTTAGTACGACGATATTCATTACCATATGTATCATAAACATAAAGATAATTACCTTTATCACCAGCATCACCGCCATGAGAATAATGAGCATTGTTACCACTTCTTAATAATAATGTGCTATTATTTGAAATATTAGATATATCTATTTTATGTAAACCTACTGTAGTTAAATCAAATCTATCATTGCCTATAAAAACCGCTAAAGTTCCACCAGTAGAATATGATATTTCAGAAATATTAATATATAAATAATTCCACTTAGAAAAATCTATATTTTTATTAGTGACAACATAAGCATGAAGGCAATTATTACCACACGAAGAATTAATTGCCCCACTCCATCCACCAGAATTTTCATTAATATCACCATAATTATATAACCATAATTTAGGACTTTCTACAGTAAGTGTAAAACTATCTGTTATATTATTTCCACTGTTGGTTGTTACAGTTATTGTTGTTTCACCCTCACTTATAGCATTGATTACTCCTGCTTGAGTGATTGTTGCTACTGATGTATCGCTACTACTCCAGATAACAGTTGTATCGTCTGCTCCTGATGGTAATACACTAGCACTTAATGTATGTGTATCATCAGGTTCCATTGTATTATCCTCTGGTTTATTTCCTATTGTTACACTGGTTGGTAATAATGCACCTACATTAACTTGTGATACTCCACATATATTACTTGATGTACATGCTCTTACTGTTGATGCAGAACTTGTAATCGCACTGGCTGTTATAGTACATGTA
>JAZUAY010000181.1:0-8617 GCA_045638205.1 Bacilli bacterium | reverse complement strand
CTGATGGCACTATTGATAATACTGGTAAAAATAGGATGAGTGTTAATGAATATAAGCAAGTTTTTCAAAATAGAATTGATGAAATTAATAAATATTTTAATGATGAAAAATTACTTGATAAAGCAATAGATAGATTTATTCTTAAAGGTAATAATTCAAATTATAGAACTAATGCTATTGTATGCGGTACACCTAATAATTTTGTTTATATTTTGAGAACGGATATTTATAAAATTTTACATAAAAATTTTAAGTATAATTCAACTTCTCCTCATTTTGGTTCTCTGATATGTCAAAATGAGAGTAGGAATGTAGATTTTAAAGAAGCGGCAGAACATAGTAGAAATTATGTTAAGATTAAATGGTATACTTTATATCGTGATATCATTGATTCTATGAATGATAAAGTAATAAATATGATACGTACTTAATTTTTAAATTATTAGTTATTGTATAACAAAAAAACCTTATAAAAAAGGTTTTGATTTTAAATGGTGCACCCTAAGAGATTCGAACTCCTGACCTTTTGGTTCGTAGCCAAACGCTCTATCCAGCTGAGCTAAGGGTGCCTTTAACAGTTACAATAGTATCACTTTTTTTATTAATAGTCAATACTTTACACTTTTATTTGTAAAAAGTAAGGTTAAATATATAGAATTGTGTTATCATAATAATGGAGGGATTATTAATGATAAAATTTATACAATATGGTTGTGGAAAAATGAGTAAGTATACTACTAGTTATGCACTTGATGTTGGTATGAAGTTAGTAGGTGCTGTTGATATTAATAAAAATATTATTGGTACAAATTTTTATGGAGTGAAGATAGTTTCTAATGATGATTTTGAACAATTATTATCAGATGTAAAACCGGACATAGTAATAGTCACTACAATGTCACTTTTAAGTGATTTAGAAGATGTGTTAACTATTTGTGCTAAAAACGGGGTTAATGCTATAACAACATGTGAAGAGGCTTTTTATCCTAGTGTTTCTAACCCTAAATTAACTGAAAAATTAGATATTATTGCTAAAGAAAATAATTGTACAATTACTGGTACTGGTTATCAAGATGTTTTTTGGGGTAATTTGATTACTACTTTGGTTGGTGCTAATCATAATATAACTAAAATACGAGGAAGTTCATCTTATAATGTTGAAGATTATGGTATTGCTTTAGCTGAAGTTCATGGTGCTGGTATGAAACTTGAAGAATTTGATCAAAAAATAGCTGCTGCTGATAAAATAAGTAGTGAAGAAAGAGAAAAATTAATTAATAGTGGAAATTATACTCCATCTTATATGTGGAATGTGGTACCTTGGATTGCAGAAAAATTGAATCTCCATCTTATGGATATGAGTCAAAAATGTGTACCTTTGACACATGAAGAAGATATAGAATCTAGTACTCTTGGTATGACAGTTAAAGCAGGCAATGTTATAGGCATGAGTGCTATTGTTACAGGTAAAACTGAAGAGGGTATAAAAATAGTAGCTGAGTGTATTGGAAAAGTCTATGCACCAGGTGAGGTAGATACTAATGATTGGACTGTATGTGGAGACTGTGATACTAGACTTTTAATTACAGAACCTGATACTGTAAAACTTACTTGTGCTACTATTGTAAATAGAATTCCTGATGTTATTAATGCAGAATCTGGATTTGTACCAACTTGTAGGATGGGAGAACTTAAATATATTAAATAAGTTCTTTTTTTTTGAGTATAATAAAAATAATGTAAACTTTACAAAAATAGTGTGTAAAGTTGTTGATTATTGATAATTTGAATGATAATATTGTATTATAGGGTTGGTGGATATTATGAAGAAAAAAATATTGTTTATTATATTAATTTTAATTGTAGGATTTAGTTTTAAAAATGTTAATGCAGCAGATGTAAACTTTACAGATGAAAAAGGTATAAGTTACACTATTAAAGGAATACATTTGGATGTGTATAAATCTAAACTAGATAATAATGGTAAGTTTAATGGTTATATTAATGATAATAGTCCAGAGGATACTATTAATATAGAAGATTTCTCTTTAAGTAATATAGATGATGATAATATGACTAATGATTATGTAGATGTTGATGATGGTGAAGATTTAACTACATATATATATTTAAATTTAAATAAATCTAAAGATGATTTGAAAGATTTACTGGCTTCGTCAACTCATCTTAATGTAAATGATAATTCTTATTATGTAAAAATGGTTGTTGATTATACTATAAATAATGAACCTCCAACTAATTATACTTATTATTTTAATAGAAAATTAGATGTTTTAGATGGTAATAAAATTTTGAAAAATAAAATTAGTTTTAATTCAGTTTCTTTAAGTGGTGATATACATCAGGTGTTTAATTCTTTTGAATATAAAACAGAAAATGGTGCTTCAACAATTAATTATATTTCACATTATGAAAATGGGAATTATGTTTACTATGAATATCTTTTTGATTCATTTGTTTTTTCTTCATATAATTTAAATGATACTAGTACAAATAGTGGTGCAACATATTTTTATGCAACTACTTTTGTAGGAATTGATAATATTAGAGATATTCTTAATGATATTGCAGATGATAATATTAATGGTGGTAGTAGTGGTGAGTCAGAGACAACTACTGATATAGAAATTACTAATAATGATGGTAAAGGACAGGTAGTTCCGGTTGAAGATACTTTAGCAAATGTTCCTAAGTTAATAATAATATTTGGAAGTGCTATTGTATTTGTGGGGTATGAATTAATGGTTTGGTCTACAATTAAAAAAAGTAAAAAAAATTCACTTAAATAATTAAGTGATTTTTTTATAACTTATTTTTTTATTTATTAAATTTTTACGTAAAAAAACAATTTATGTAAATTGCTTTGTTACAAATAAATGGTCGGGACGACAGGATTTGAACCTGCAACCCCTTGGTCCCAAACCAAGTGCTCTACCAAATTGAGCCACGTCCCGAATCAATTGACATTATATAATTTATCAGAATTATTAATAAAAGTCAATTGTTTTATTGTTTTTTTCAAAAAAATAATATATAATTATTTTAGAATAAGAAGGTGATATGATGTTAGGAAGTATTTTAGAAATTATCGATAATGATGTAATTGTTGATTTAGCTATTGATATTACTAAACAACCTAACATAGTTGGGTTACATGTTATTTTTGAAGATAATAACAAGATGATTGTTGGTGAAATAGAAAATGTTAATAGAGAAACTATGAAAGTTAAAATAGTAGGTGAGTTTGTTGCGGGTAAATTTATGCCAGGTATTAATTCTAGACCTTCTTTTAATGCTAATATTCGTATTGTTGATATGAATGAGCTTGCTAGTTTATTAGGTCCACAACAAACAACTGATAATACTTTGTTTTTGGGTTATAGTAATGTTTATGATAAATATAGAATTAATGTTGAAATTAATCCATTTTTTAGTAATCATTTTGCTATACTTGGTAATAGTGGTTCTGGTAAAAGTTTTACTGTTGCATCTATATTTCAAAGTCTTTTTGAAAAAAATAATCCACCATTTGGTGCTAATATTTTTATGTTTGATGCATATGGAGAGTATACAAGAGCTTTTGGTGGTATCCATGATTTAGATAATCGTCTTAATTATAAAGTTTATACTACTGATATTGAAGATAAAAGTGGTACTCCAATACTTAAAATACCCTTATGGTTAATGGATGTTGATGATTTAGCATTATTATTAGATGTTTCAACACCAAATCAATTACCAATTATTGAAAAAACACTTAAACTAGTTCCTGTTTTACTTGGTAATAATCCTAATGCAATTAAACATAAAAATGATATTATTGCGCGTGCTTTACAAGAAATATTATTGAGTGGTGATGAAAGTACTAAAATTCGTGACCAAATTACAGCAATTTTAACTAAATTTAATACAGCTGAGTTAAATCTTGAAAGTAAGATTGTAGAGCCTGGTTATGTTAGAACTTTAAAACAATGTCTTTTTATTGATAAAACTGGTAAAATGCAAGAAATGGAACTAGTTACTAAGTTTATTTCTACTTTTATTAATGATAATTTAGTTTTAGATATGCCTAGTGATAAGAGTTTTTATACACTTAAAGATTTGGAACAAGCTATGGAATTTGCATTAATTAGTGAAGGTATGCTTAAGAGTAATCGTGTTTATGATCTTGCTAATGTACTTTTGGTTCGTCTACATGCTATTGCCAATGGTCCGGTGGGTACTTATTTTTCATACCCTAGGTATATTGATAAACCAAACTTTATTATGGATTTAGTTAGTATGAACGGTGCTAAATGTCAGGTTGTTAACTTTAATATTAGTTATGTTGATGACAGAATTGCTAAGGTTATTACTAAAATAATTTCTAGAATGTTATTTACCCAAGCTTTAGTTATGAAAAAACGTGGCTCAATGCCATATCATATAATTATTGAAGAAGCTCATAGATATGTACAAAAAGATGCTGATACGGAAATTCTTGGTTATAATATTTTTGAACGTATTACTAAAGAGGGTCGTAAATATGGTACTATTTTAGGCCTTATTACTCAAAGACCATCAGAACTTTCTGATACTGTTGTGTCACAATGTGCTAATTTTATAGTTTTAAAAATGTCACATCCAAAAGATTTGAATTATATTAAAACAATGGTACCTAATGTTTCTGAAGAAATTATTGAAAAACTTAAAAATCTAAAACCAGGTAATTGTGTTGCTTTTGGACAAGCTTTTAAAATTCCTTTAAATGCTAGAGTAGAGGCACCAGATCCACCACCACTTTCAGATAATGTTGATATGGTTAAACAATGGCATACTTTGGTTAATTTAACAGAAGAAAATAAACCAGTTGCTACTGCTAATGTTGCACAACCTACTAATAACGGTAATCCAGTACTTATGAATAATCAACAACAAGTAAGTGCTGTTCCTAATCCACAAGTAGCGCCTGTTCCTAATCAGATTCCTAGTGGACAAAAAAATCCTTTTGAATAAGTGTTTAACACTTTTTTTCTTCTATTAAATATGTTATTATAATAAATTATTAACAAGGAGTGATTAATTTGAAAAAATTAGTTGGAGTTTTAATTAAATTAATTATTGTTATTATTGTAATTATTTCAATTATAAATATATGTTATAACAAATATGAGGCTAATATTTTAGAACAAGAAGTTAGTGATTTAATTACACTTGATTTAAATAAAGATGATTTTAATACTAGTATGAAAACTGCTTTTGATTATAAAAAAGTGGAAGCGGCTATTAAAAGTTATTTAAATGATTATAAAGAACAAGCTAAAAAGATTAATGATTTAAAAAATGATCAAAAATTAAATTCTGTTTTAGCTGCTGCTAATTATTCTGCAGATGGACCTGCTTTTAATGAGACAACAGAATTTTTATCTAAATATAAAGAAGAAGTTAATACTGAGACTTCTAAAATAAATAAATTTTTGGAAAAAGATACAATTAATCATTATATAGAAGATGAAAAGTTAGATGATTATTATATCAAACTTTATAAAGATTATATTAACAGTGGTGATTTAAAAGGTGAAATTAAAGCTAATAATGAGAATTTATTAAAAACTAGAGATGATATTATTAATATTATTGATAAAGAAAGTAAGGTCATAGAATTTTTAAAAACTAATACTAATTGGCTTATAAAAAATGACCAAATCGTTTTTTCTAAAGAAGATGATTTAAATACTTATAATGATTTAATTAAAGATATTTCTTAATAACTATTTTATAAATTAGTTATCTATTGTATAATTGAATTATATTTGAATTAAGGAAGTGAATTTTTATGAAAATAGTTAATGTTAGTTATATACCAGGAGAGGTAATTACAGATAGTTTAGGGATTGTAAGAGGTAGTGTTGTACAAAGTAAACATATTGGTAAAGATTTTATGGCAGGATTAAAAACCATGGTAGGTGGAGAAATTACTTCATATACTGAAATGATGAATGAAGCTCGTGATATTGCTACTAAAAGAATGATAGAAGAAGCTGAAAAAATGAATGCTGATGCTATTGTTAATGTTAGATATGCTTCAAGTGCTGTTATGCAAGGAGCTGCTGAAATAATTGTTTATGGTACAGCAGTCAAATTTAAGAAATCTAAAACAGAAAAATAAAAAAACTCATGCAATTAAGTATGAGTTCTTTTATTCATTAAAATTTCAACTGCACCATTTATTTAATACTATAATTTTCATAAATTGTTTTTATACAAACGATAATAAAAATAGTTGCTTCAACCTTATATAATATGCTAGGTGAAAAAAGTAATAATGTTGATGCTATCAAACCACTAATAGTCCAATAAATTTTGCTTTTTTTAAGAAATACAACAGTAATGAACATTAATAATGTAGATACTAAATAAAATATTATGCCTTTCATAGTTCCAAAAATAATACATAAAACAAGAGATATAATACAAGAAGCAAGAATAACTATAGATATTTTTTTTATTATTGTGTATCTTTTTTTGATTAAATTATCATTATTACCTTCTAGTTTATCAGAATTTATTATTTTTTTTATAAATAACCCCATAAAAATTAATATTAAATTTATAAATATACAATATTTTACAATGATATATAATATATCTATTGTTTTAGAATCTTGGACCAATCCGCAAATCGCATATGAAGAAGTATCGCTAAAATCTGGTAATAAGACATATATCATTGTAAAGGTTATACATGATAGCCAAAATAAAAAATTAGCAAGAAAAGATTTATTTGCAAACTGTGATATTTTATAATTGGAAAGAACAAATAATATAGCATGCACTGGTCCAATGCCTACAATTAAAAACCACAACCAACCAGGTGTAAAAATTCTAACGATAATTGCGATAGAAATGCATATTAACGAAATAATGTTGTAATCATATTTAATTAGTGACACTTTTGACTCACTATTATTTATATTATCCATATTTTATTTTTCCTTTTTCTCTATATTATTTTTGTATATAATGTTAAATATTTTTTGAATTTTCTATATTAATTATACTATATAAACAAAAAATTATCAATTTCAAAATCTCACAAACTGTGATATTAATTACTTCCCACAACACTGCTTATATTTTCGTTCAGAGCCACATGGTAAAATATTAAAACAACCAAGTAATTTTTTCCTTTTAAAATGGTGTTTTTTGTTTAAAATTTATATTTTTTTACTTAAAAACTGTAAGTTTTTTTCGTACAACTTATCCAAAAACTTATCTAAAAAAAGCTAATTAATTATAGTAATTCCAAAATATTCTAATTCTATTATTTTAATATTCTATCCTTCTTATTTAAAGCTTCCTTCACATTTATCCAGTATTTTTTAAAATTACAATTTTCTTCTGGTATAAATATTATTTCTTTTAAAATTCCGCAATTATTTTCAATAGTTTTAGCTGATCCTATATTATCTTCTTTACAAGTTACCATTACATCTTCTAATCCTAATTCTTCACATTTTTCAAGTGCTAAATAAAGCATTTTTGTTGCAAAACCTTTTCTTCTTTCAGATGGTCTAATATTGTAACCAATATGACCACCGAATTTACTTAACATTTCATCATTTAAATTATGTCTAATAGATATACTACCCAATATCCTATTTTCAATCATGAGAAAATAAAATGATGAAGGTACACGTCCCTTCTCTAAATTGATATTATTGTGTTCATTAATTAATTTATTGAGCCATTCCTCATATATTGTGTTATCTTTAAATCCACCTGGGGTTGCTTCTGGATTATCATCCTTTGTTTCTTTTACATAATCAAGCCATTCTTGTTTATCTTCCATTGTTGGAAATTTTAAATATATATTTTCCATTACTATCACTTCCTCTTTAATTATACCATTTTTTTCTAAAAAAACTTATCTAAAAATTGTTTTTTATAAAATTTAATGTATAATATTTAACAAAGGTGATTTTATGAAGTCAAGTATAGTTCTGTCAATATTAAATGATAATTATTTATTTTTGCAACTTATTTTTTTATGTATGCATATAGTGAATGTAATGCTTGATGAAATTGTTAAGAAAAAAAACAAATTTTCTAAGAATGATGAAAAGCCATCAAAAAAAGAAAAAAAATATGATACGTTAGGAATTATTTGTTTCTTGATTATAGTTTTTTCTATTATTTATCTTTTTCTTAGTATAAAAATACTCAAAATAATATTTATGATAGTTAATACTTCATACCTCGTTTACATATTAATCATTAGCCCATTACTAAATATAAAACTAACATATTCTTTTAAAAATGATTCAACTATGATTTCTTCATTTTTGTTTACAGAAATTCTTTGTTTTAGCATAATTAGTAAATATGATACCTTAATAAATTTTATAGGTAATGGAATTATGTCCCAAGTTGCAGTCATCATTTTTCTTACTATCAAATTACTCCTAATTTCTTATTTTATTTTATTAAATATTTATAATATAATTAGAAATTTAAATATTCTTGTTATGGATAACTTAAACATAAAAACAAAAAATGAAATAGAAAAAATAGATGCTCAATATAATATTGAACATTTAGATAATCTTATAAATAG
>JAZUAY010000180.1:0-4281 GCA_045638205.1 Bacilli bacterium | reverse complement strand
AGAAAAATTTAAATATAAAGTAGAGAAAGGAGAAGACCTATGAGTATCTATAAGGAAATAAAAACAAGTTTAATAGAAATAATAAATAATGCAGGATATAAAGTAGATGATATAATATTTCAAGTATCAGGAAGAAAAGATTTAGGAGATTATCAAATAAATGATGCCATGCGTCTAGCAGGAATTTACAAAAAATCTGCAAGAGATATAGCAGAAGAAATAGCAGAAGAGATAAAAAAAGATGCTAAGTTTGCAAGTGTTGAAGTAGCAGGGCCAGGTTTTATAAATATTAAGCTAAGTTCATATTATTTATTAAATTCACTTAATAAAGTAACAGAAGATATCAATTTAAATATTGATAAAGTAGAAAATAAATTAATATTTATGGATTATGGTGGAGCAAATATTGCCAAAACATTACATGTTGGACATTTAAGATCAGCTAATATTGGAGAAGCAGTAAAAAGATTAACTAAATATCTAGGATGTGATGTTATAAGTGATGTTCACTTTGGAGATATAGGAAGACAATCAGGAATGGTTATCTCAGAAATAAAAAGAAGATATCCCAATTTAGATTATTTTAATGAAAACTATAATGGAGATTATAATAATATAGAGTTTTATATAACACCAGAGGAACTAGGAGAAATTTATCCAACTGCATCACTTGCAGCAAAAGCTGATGAAGAAAGATTAAATGAAGTAGTTGAGATAACAAAAGAATTAGAAAATGGTAATCCTTCATACACTGCATTATGGAATAAAATAAAAGAAGTTTCAATAGATGACATAAAAGGTATATATAAAGAAATAAACACAAACTTTGATTTATATGAAGGAGAAAGTGACTGTTATCCATATATTCCAAAGATGATAGAAAAAATGCAAAAAGATGGATACTTAAGAGAAAGTGAAGATGCACAAGTAATAGATGTCGCAAAAGAAGATGACAAAAAAGAAATACCGCCATTAGTAGTAATAAAATCAAATGGAGCAACACTTTATGCAACAAGAGACTTAGCAACAATAATATCAAGAATGGAAAGATTTTCACCAGATGAAATATGGTATTTTACAGATAAAAGACAAAGCTTATATTTTGAACAAGTAATAAGAGCAAGTTATAAGACTAAAATTGTACCAGAAACAGTTAAATTAAAACACTATGGCTTTGGAACAATGAATGGAACCGATGGAAAACCATTTAAAACACGTGATGGTGGCGTAATGGATTTAAAAACATTAATTAATGATATATATGAAAAAGAATTAGAAAGAATAAATAAAGATATTGTAGCAGAAGCTAATTATGAAAAAACAGCAAAAAAAATAGGGGTAGCAGCATTAAAATATGCAGACCTTTTATGTTATAGAGAAACAGATTATATATTTGATTCTGATAAATTTTTATCATTAGAAGGAAAAACAGGACCATATTTATTATATTCAAGTATAAGAATGAAATCATTATTAGACAAATCAGAAAGTAAAAATTATAAATTTACAAAATTAAAAGGTAATTTAGATAGAGAAACAGCACTTGTTTTATTAGAATATCCTATTATATTAACAAAATGTTTCAAAGAAAAATCTTTAAACGAGTTAACAGATTATGCATATAGACTAACAAATAAATACAACAATTTCTATAATGACAATAAAATATTAACTGAAGTTGACAACGATTTAAAAAATTCATGGTTAGCCTTAACAGCATTAGTATATAAGCATCTTACAGAAATATTAAATATATTAGGAATGGAAATTCCAGAAAAAATGTAAAAAAAATTCATAATATATATTGATAAAGTATAAATTTTATGATATAAGTATTTCTGTATTATAAATCAAAAACAACTAACAAAGCAAAAGCAAGTTACATATAATGATTTAAATGGAGGAATTTTTAATGAGTATTTCAAAAATGAAAAAAGAAGAATTAGAAGCATTATCTAATAAAGATATTGCATATAAAATAATAGAAGAAAGTAAAAAAACCAAAAATACCGCTCAAATATTTCAAGAAATAATTAAATTATTAGATTTACCATCTTCAACATTTGAAGATAAAATAGGAGATTTTTATACGTCTTTATCAACAGATAAGAGATTCTTATTATTAGAAGATGGTACATGGGATTTAAGAAATCATCATACATCAGATAAAGTTTTAACAAAATTACCAGAAGAAGATGAAGAAGATGAAGATGATTTACCAGAAGAAGATGACATTTTAAATGAAGAAAACGAAGATGATTATTCAGATGGTGATGAGGATGCACCATATGATGATACTAAAGAAGATTTAAAAGGTTTAGTAGTAATAGATGAAGATGATATGGATATAGAGCAATAGATGCTCTTTTTTTTCTAATAAAAATATGATATAATATATAAAGCAAAAAAACGAAAGGGATGATTATATGTTTGAACATTTAGAGGAGATAGAAAAAAGATATAATGAAATAACAGAAGAATTAACAGATCCAGTTGTATTAAATGATATTAAAAAGATGAGTGAATTATCAAAAGAATTAAGTGACATTGAAGAAGTAGTAAATTGTTTTAAGAAGTATAAAAAGACAATACAAGAAATAAGTGATACCAAAGAAATGCTAAAAGATAAAGATCTAGGAGAAATGGCAAAAATAGAATTACAAGAGTTAGAAGAAAAGAAGGAAAAATTAGATAAAGAATTAGAAGTATTATTAATACCAAAAGATCCTAATGATAATAAGAATGTCATAGTAGAAATAAGAGGAGCAGCAGGAGGAGATGAAGCTAATATTTTTGCAGGAGACTTATTTAGAATGTATACAAAATATTGTGATAAATTAGGTTTTAAATACACAGTATATAATGCAGAAGAAGGATCTGCTGGAGGATTTAGTCAAATAGAGTTTATGATAAAAGGAGAAGGTGCATACTCAAAATTCAAATATGAAAGTGGATCTCACAGAGTACAAAGAGTACCAGTAACAGAATCAAATGGAAGACTTCAAACATCAACAGCAACAGTATTAGTAATGCCAGAGGCAGAAGAAGTGGATATAGAAATTAAACCACAAGATTTAAGAATAGACATTTATCGTTCATCAGGTTGTGGTGGCCAAGGAGTAAATACAACAGATTCAGCAGTAAGAATTACGCATTTACCAACAAATACAGTAGTAACATGCCAAAATGAAAGAAGTCAAATTCAAAACAAAGAGCAAGCTATGAAAGTATTAAAATCCCGTCTTTATGAGTTAGAACAAGAAAAGAAAGACCAAGCTGAAGGAAATATGAGAAGAAGTAAAATAGGAACAGGAGATAGAGCAGAAAAAATAAGAACATATAATTATCCACAAAATAGAGTAACAGATCATAGAATATCTTTTACAACAAAAAATCTTGATAGAGTAATGGATGGCGATTTAGATGCAATAATTGAAGCCTTAACAAAAGAAGATCAAGCAAGAAAGATGGCAGGAGAGTCTAAGTGAGGGTAGAAGATTTAATAGTAGAAGCAAAAGAAAGTATTCATTCTGATCAAGCTAAAATTTTATTAGGGGATTTATTAAATTTAAATCCATTAGAACTATTACTACACTTAAATGATGAGGTTAGTGAAGAAAAAATAATTATATTTAAAAAAGAACTAGAAGCAATCAAAGAAAATAATCCTATTCAATATGTTTTAGGGTACACTAACTTCTACGGTAATAAGCTTAAAGTTAATAAAAATGTACTTATACCACGTTTTGAGACAGAAGAGTTAGTTGAAAATACTTTAGATTTAATAAATAAACTTTTCAAAACTTCTAAAATAGATATAGCAGATTTAGGATGTGGCAGTGGTGCTATTGGACTCACTCTTAAAACAAAATTAAAAGATGCAACAATAGATTTAATAGATATTTCAAAAGATGCATTAGAAGTAGCAAAAGAAAATCAGAATAGTTTAAAAATAGAAGCAAATATAATAGAAAATAATATGCTAGAAGGAATAGATAAAAAATATGACCTTATTATTAGTAATCCACCATATATAAGAGAAGATGAAGAAATAGAAAATATTGTAAAAGAAAATGAACCATCTATAGCTCTATATGGTGGAAAAGATGGACTTAAATTTTATAAACAAATTTTAACAAACGTAAGCAAAAATTTAAAAGAAAAATATATCATAGCCTTTGAGATAGGATATGAACAAAAGGAAGAAATCATAAAAATAATAAAAGAAAATTTAAAAGACATAAGAATAATAACAAAAAAAGATATGCAAGAAAGAGATAG
>JAZUAY010000179.1:0-5670 GCA_045638205.1 Bacilli bacterium | reverse complement strand
ATATGATAAAGATATAAAAATAATAAAATGTAAAAAGATAGAAGATTGTTTTGTAGTAAACAAGAATTATATTGAATTAACAAAAAAAGAAATATCATTAGAAGAATTAAATAATTATCCCTTAATTTTACAAGCAAAAGGGTCAAATACCAGATTCTTTTTAGATAATTTTGTCAAAGAAAAAGGAATTATATTAAAACCTAATATTGAACTTACAAGTTATTCATTGGTAATAGAATTTGCTAAAATAGGTTTTGGTATTGGATATATAGTAAGAGACTATGAAAAAGAATTAATAGATAACCAAGAATTATATGAATTAAAAATAAAAGAAAAAATAAAACCAAGATATATAGGAATAGCTATATCTAATACACAAGAGGCTAATTTTAGTACTAAAAAGCTAATTGAAATACTTAAAAAGAATTGATATAATACTTTTTATGGAGGATAACATTATGGATTTAGAAATATTAGATAGTAAAAATATTAATAAAGGACTACATAAAGTAATTGAAAACAGTAATATTTATATATGTTTTAATAAAGATTATTTAAGCAAAACAAACTATTTAATATTACAACAGATAAGTAAAGTTTATTTTGATATAATATATTATAGTGATAATTATATAACACCATCAAGTGATAGGATAGAGTACTGGTGTCCAGATGAAGAATTTGATAAAATGTATCATGTAACCGACAAGTGTAATAATAAAAAATATATTGTTTTAGAACTTGATAAAGAAGAACCGTTAAAAATATTAGGAACAACAATAATGCTTGCTAATTGTTTACAAGAACAAGATCCATTAGAGTTGAAGGCTAACGAAAGAAAAGAAATATTATCAGATGATGAAATAGAAAGACATGATAAATATATTTCTGATGGTTATCCTGATAAAGAATGGATTTGTATAAATGTTTTATTAAATAAAGATAATCCAATTGGAAAAAATCCCTATGCTTTTATAACAGGAGTAACTGAAATAAATAGTCCTATATTATGTGATAATATGTTTGATACTATAATGATAGGAAGCAACAAGAAAAAGTATATAACATTTAATATAGAAAAAGAAGAACTTATTAAAGTTATAAGAGATTATTATGAAAATAATAATACTTTATCTAAAGAAAGAAAAGTTATTTCAAAAAAAATATAAAAAAATTAGTTTTTTCTTGCTTAATTTTAATATATATGATACTATTAAGTGGTAGTGAGATGGACCCTTAGCTCAGTTGGTTAGAGCATCCGGCTCATAACCGGGCGGTCATAGGTTCGAGTCCTATAGGGTCCACCATTATTTTTTATATATGCGGGTATGGCGGAATTGGCAGACGCGCTAGACTTAGGATCTAGTGTCTTAGACGTGCAGGTTCAACTCCTGTTACCCGCACCATATTTATATAACAAAGTCGTTGTAAATCAACGATTTTTATTTCAAATAAATTAGCACTCGCACTTGACAAGTGCTAAAATAGTAGTATAATAATATATGAAAGGAAGGGATTATAATGTTTGATATGAATAATGAAAAAGATGAAAATGTATTAGAAAAATATGGACGTGATATTACACAGGCTGTAAAAGATAATAAAATTGATCCAATAATTGGTCGTGATGAAGAAATAAGAAATATTACTAGAGTATTATCAAGAAAAACAAAAAATAATCCAGTATTAATAGGAGAAGCAGGAGTAGGAAAAACTGCTATCGTTGAAGGTTTAGCCGAGCGTATTGTAGAAGGGGATGTTCCACTTTCTCTAAAAGATAAGAAAGTATGGGAACTAGACATGGCTGCATTAATTGCTGGTGCTAAATATCGCGGTGAATTTGAAGAAAGATTAAAAAAAGTATTAAATGAGATAAAAGCATCAAACGGAGAGATTATAATGTTTATTGATGAGATACACACAATTGTCTCCACTGGTGATGCTAGTGCTGGAATGGATACTTCAAATATTTTAAAACCGATGCTAGCGCGTGGTGAAATAAAAGTAATTGGTGCCACAACTTTAAATGAATATCGTAAATATATTGAAAAAGATGGTGCCTTAGAAAGACGTTTTCAAAAGGTGTTAGTGAAAGAACCAACAGTTGAAGATACTATTACCATTTTAAGAGGTTTAAAGAGGCGTTTTGAAATTCATCATGGTGTAACCATTAAAGATAAAGCACTAATTTCCGCTGCTACTTTATCAAATAGATACATAACAGATAGATTCTTACCAGATAAAGCCATAGATTTAATAGATGAAGCTTGTGCAACTATTAGAATTCAATTAGATAGTGTACCAGAGTCTTTAGATAAATTATCAAGAAAGATAATGCGTTTAGAAATAGAAAAAGAAGCCTTAAAAAAAGATAGTGATGAATTAAGTAAGAAAAGATTAGAAAGTATTTTAGAAGAATTAAAAGAATTAAAAGAAAAAGAAAAAGAATTAAAATCTTCTTGGGAAAGTGAAAAAGAAACCTTAGAAGGTATAAAAAGCAAGAAAAAAGAATTAGAAGAAGCTAAATTTGAACTTAATAAAGCAGAAAGCAGTTATGATTTAGAGCGTGCAGCAAGACTTAAACATGGAATAATTCCAGAACTAGAAAAAGAATTAAAATCATTAAGAAATACTACAACTAATAAAATTATAAGTGATGTTGTTGATAGCGAGATGGTAGCAAAAGTAATTGCAAAAATGACTAATATTCCAGTTACCAAATTAGTAAGTGGTGAAAAAGAAAAACTACTTAATTTAGAAGCTAATTTAAGAAAAAGAGTTATTGGACAAGATCATGCTATAAAATTAGTAAGTGAAGGCATTTTAAGAAGTAGAAGTGGGATTAAAGATCCCGATAAACCAATAGGTTCATTTCTATTTTTAGGAACAACAGGTGTAGGTAAAACAGAGGTTGCTAGATCTTTAGCTTATGAGTTGTTTGATTCAGAAAAACATATGATAAGAATTGATATGAGTGAGTATATGGAAAAATTTTCAGTATCAAGACTAATTGGTTCACCTCCAGGATATGTTGGTTATGATGAAGGTGGAGAATTAACTGAAAAGGTAAGAAGAAATCCATATAGCGTTGTTTTATTTGATGAAATAGAAAAAGCTCATCCAGAAGTTTTGAATTTATTATTACAAGTACTAGATGATGGACGATTAACTGATTCAAATGGTAGAACAGTAGATTTTAGAAATACAATTATTATTATGACATCAAATTTAGGAAGTGAAGATATACTTGAGGGAAAAACTGATAAAGTAATGGATGATGTTAAAAAATATTTCCGACCTGAATTTGTAAATAGAATTGATGATATAATAATATTTAACAAATTAGACAAAACTGCAACCTTAAATATTTTAGATAAGATAATATCTGAAATTGAAGATAGACTAAAAAGCATCAATATCCATATAGAATTAACTGATAAAGCTAAAAATTATTTAGTTGAAAGAGGTTATAGTATAGAGTTTGGTGCAAGACCATTAAAAAGATTAGTAACTAAAACTATTGAAAATATTTTATCAAAAGAGTTAATTAACAATAATATCAAGCCTAATGAAACAGTTAAGTTTGATGTTGATAAAGATAATTTAGTAATTGTTAAATAAGCCTTTAAGGCTTTTTTTATTTAATAAAATACATTAATTTTACATCTAACAATATAAATGTTATAATAATTACAGAGGTGATATCATGAAAATAGAGAAAAATAATGATAATCAAATAAATGAAGAAAAAATAATAGAAAGTATGAGAGCTTTAGGTGTAGATATAATTGATAATGCTAAAACAGGTAATATCGCTAATACTTTATCAGCAGCCGAAATAATATATACACTTTTTGCACATCATTTAAAAGTAACTAATGAAAAAGCTAACTTTTTTAATAGAGATAGATTAATAGTAAGTAATAAAAATCTTTCAATCCTAACTTATATTGCTTATTTTCTAGCAGGTTTTGATATTGAATTAGATGATTTAAAATCCTTTTCTAAAATTGATGGCAAAACATCTAGTTCTATAGAATATTTAAAAAATGATTTTTGTGATATAACACCATCACTTAAAGGAGAAGCTTTAGCATCAGGAGTAGGTATAGCACTTGGAGAGGCACATATCGAAAGTTTAATAAACTATGAGAAAAAAATAATAGATTTCAACACTTATATTCTTGCAAGTAACGAAGACTTAATGGAAGGGGTTTCATATGAAGCTGCCTCTCTTGCAGGTAACTTAAAATTAAATAATTTAATAGTTATTTGTGAATCTACTGGAGTTTTAAGAGATAGCAAAATAGATGCTACTTTAAAAGAAAACATAAGAGAAATTTATGAAGCAATGAATTGGAATACCATATTAGTTCAAGATGAAGAAAACATAACGCTTTTAAATAAAGCTCTTGAAGATGCTAAAAAAAGTGATAAACCGACATTAATAGAAGTAAAAACAACACTTGGAAAATTTACAGATTATCAAGGAACAAGTGAAGTATATGAAAAAATTCTAACAAGTGAAGAGATAACAAGATTAAAAGAAAAATTACATGCTAGAGATATACCATTTACTGTATCAAATGATTCTATGGCTGATTTTCAATATTTAATAAATGAAAGAGTAAAAAATATAGTTGAAGATTTTAATAAAAATTTAGAACTATTAAGTGAAGAAAGAAAAAGTATTCTAGAAAGACTAATGATGCCAAACAAAAGAATATCATCATCAAGCCTAGATTTTGATATTGAGGAGGAAAGTACCAAATTAATTAAAGTAGTAGGCAATTTATTAAGTGCATTTTTTGAAAGTAACAAGATAATTTTTGGAGGTAGTGCTGATAAATTTAGTGAAACGAGTACTAAAGTAAAAGATGGTGGAGATTTTACCGCTAGTAATTATAAAGGTGCCAATATTTATTTTGGACGTAGAGAACATGCTATGGCAAGTATTATGAATGGCCTTAGTTTAGTAGGCTTTAGACCATATTGTATAACTGATTTAAAATATGCCAACAATATGATAGAGTCAATTAAGATGAGTGCTATTATGAATTTAGCATCAATATATATATTTAATAGTGATACTTTTACAAGTGATATAGGAAATAGTGCTAATTCTCTAGTTAGTGAAATATCAATGTTAAGAAGCATACCAAATTTAGATGTATATCGTCCGGCAGACGCTAATGAGACTCTTGGATGTATGAAATTAATAATGCAAAAAGAAGAAGGCCCAGTGGCACTTACTTTATCAAATAACAATTTAAAAGTTTTAGAAGATACTAAAGTAAATGAAGTATCAAAAGGTGCCTACATCGTAAAAAAAGAAATAGTATCATTAGATGGCATATTAATAGCATCAGGAGAAGAATTACATAAAGCTCTAGATGTCGCTAAAGAATTATTCTCGGTTGGAATAGATCTAAGAGTAGTAAGTATACCTAATATTAAAACTTTTTTAGCAAGTAGTAAAGAATATATTGATGAAATATTACCAGTAGAAAAGAAAAAGATAGTAATAAGTTATAATAATGATTTATATTTTAATAATTACGATTATTCTTTGGATTCTGCCTGTGTGAATTGTAATCCTAAGGATGATCAAACTAAGAATTCGAAGACTGGTACATCTTATATAATACAAGATGTTGATAACTGGGAATT
>JAZUAY010000178.1:0-13820 GCA_045638205.1 Bacilli bacterium | reverse complement strand
TATAATAGAAAATTAAATTGGGATAATCCAAAAACATATACAGAAAAAATTAATGTTTCAAAAGTATATGGATCCTCAAAAATAAAAACTCAATTAACAGATAAGATAGAAGTTAGAAATTGGATAAGTAAAGAAATAGGTAGTAAGTATTTAGTTCCTATAATAGGAATATATAATAATTTTGATGAAATAGATTTTGAAAAATTACCAAAAAGTTTTGTAATAAAATGCAATCATGATAGCGGTAGCGTAACAGTTATAAATGATAAATCCAATATAAATAAAAAAGAACTAAAGAGAAAATATAATTATTTTCTAAAAAGAAAATTTCAAAATGTATCATATGAAATGCAGTATGCAAATATAAACCCAAGAATTATAATAGAAAAAAACATGGGAGAATCAATAAAAGATTACAAGTTTTTATGCTTTAATGGTAAGCCATACTATTGTTGGGTTGATTTTGATAGATATTCAAATCATAAAAGAAATATTTATGATTTGAATTGGAATTTACAAGAATTTAATCAATATTCATATGGTAATTATAAAAAAAAGGTAGAAAAGCCACAAAATTATGAAGAAATGATAAAAATAGCATCAAAATTATGTAAAAATTTTGATCATGTCAGAGTCGACTTATATTTGATAAAAAATAAAATATATTTTGGAGAAATGACTTTTACAAATGGAAGTGGTTTTGAAAAAATATATCCAGATATTTGGGATTATAAATTAGGCGATTTATGGATATTAAACACAATTAGAAATAAGGTGAATAGAAAATGAAAATAGCAGTAGCAGGAACAGGATACGTAGGATTATCTCTAGCAACATTATTAAGTATAAAAAATGAAGTTGTTGCCTTAGATGTTATAAAAGAAAAGGTAAATATGATAAATAATAGGATAAGTCCTATAAAAGATGACTATATTGAAAAATATTTTAAAGAAAAAGAACTTAATCTAAAAGCAACACTAGATTATAAGGAAGCTTTTACTGATGCAGAATATGTAATAGTTTCTACACCAACAAATTATGATGATGAAACAAATTATTTTGATACATCACTTGTTGAAGATATTATAAAAAAAGTAATTAGTTTGAATTTAGATACAACAATAGTAGTTAAATCAACAATACCAGTAGGATTTGTTGAGTCTATGAAGAAAAAATATAATATTGATAACATCTTCTTCTCACCAGAGTTTTTAAGAGAAGGAAAAGCTTTATACGATAATTTATATCCATCAAGAATAATAGTAGGCGAAAAAAGTAAAAGAGCAGAAATATTTGCAGGATTGTTAAAAGATGCTTGCTTAAAAGAAGATGTCGTAATAAAGTATATGGACTCAACTGAAGCTGAGGCTGTAAAATTATTTGCCAATACTTATCTAGCACTTCGAGTATCATATTTTAATGAATTAGATACTTACGCTGAATTAAAAAGACTTAATACCAAAGATATAATAGATGGAGTATGTTTAGATCCAAGAATAGGATCTGATTATAATAATCCATCATTTGGTTATGGTGGTTATTGCCTACCAAAAGATACCAAACAGCTTTTAGCCAATTATAAAGCTGTACCACAAAACTTAATAGAAGCAATTGTAAAAGCCAATGATACAAGAAAGACACATATAACAAATATGATATTAAGAAAGAATCCTAAGATTGTTGGAATATATAGACTAACAATGAAAACAGATTCAGACAATTTTAGAGCAAGTGCAATCCAAGGAATAATTGAAAGATTAAAATTTTACAATATCAAGATTGTAATATATGAACCTACATTAAAAGATGAAAGCTTTGCAGATTGTAAAGTAATAAAAGATATAGAAGAATTTAAAAATATATCAGATGTAATACTTGTAAATAGAAAAGATGAAATAACCCAAAGCTTTGCAGATAAAATATATACAAGAGATTTATTTATAAGAGATTAAGAAGGTGAGTTAAATGTACAAGTGTAATAAATGTAATGGAGCAGATACATATACTAAAGTATATCATTATAGTATTAAAGTAAAAGGTAAGACTATTGAGTTTGAAGATAATAAAAGATACTGTCAAAACTGTAATAGTGTAATTAATGATAAAGAATTATCAACTAAGGCTAATAATAAAGCTATTACTATCTATAATGATTTATATGGCATTAAAAAAGATGAATTAAAAAGCTTTAGAAGAGAAATGAATTTATCACTTGATGATTTTGCCAAAATTATTGGATGTGCTAAAAAAACTCTAATTAGTTATGAAAGTGGTAAGACTATACCAAATGATACATATCAAATTATAATAAAAACTATCATGGATAAACCTAAAATATTAAAAAATATGATTAATTCTAATAAAGAAAGATATGATGATAAATCATATGATAAAATAAATAAAAGATTAGATGTATTTCTATCAAATAATTAATATCTCTATTCAATAAGAGATATTTTTTTAAAAAATCAACACAAACATATTTACAATAGAATATATATTTGTTAGAATGAAATTAAAGAACAAATGTTATATTAAAAAGGAGATGATAGAAATGAAAGAATTAGATATTAATAATATTACATTTGATGAAATTAGGCATATTGATGAAAATGGAAATGAATATTGGTATGCTAGAGAATTAATGGTACTTTTAGAGTACAATAAGTGGGAAAACTTTCATAAGGTAATAAAAAAAGCAATGATAGCGTGTGAGAAAAGTAATAAAGACATTCATGAACAGTTTCCTGAGGTCAGGAAACCGATAAAAGGTGGTAACGGAAATATTCAAAATGTAGTAGATTACAAACTATCACGTTACGCCTGCTATTTAATCGCTCAAAATGGTGATAATAGAAAAAAAGTAATAGCATTGGCGCAAACATATTTTGCCATTCAAACTAGAAATCTAGTATAGGACAAATGACAAATAATATTAAGAATATAGATTTACTTTGTTTTCAAGGATTAATTAAAAGAACAACATTTTATATAAAACCTAAAGAAGATGTAGATAGTGATTATAATTTAGAAATTTTAATATCAATTAATATATAAATGTCCTCGTTTTGATATTAAAATAAGTAATCTTCCTATAAGTATTTTAAAGTAATTGGTTATGAAATTATTAAGGGTATGTTTAACGACATATCTTTTTTTGTTGTGTAAAAAGAAAGGAGAAATGATATATGGAATTAAATTATGCAATATTTAGAAGTGAACCTATTATGACTATACCTGATTTAGCACAAATAGGATCACATAATAAAAGAGAGAAGAAAGCATATCAATCAAATAAAGATATTAAAATGGAATTAAGTAAAAACAATATAGAACTTGTTCCATTAAATGTTAAGTATGTTAAAGGTTTTGATGAATTAACAAAAGAATATAAAAAGGAACACGAAGAAAGAATGAAAACCGAACGAGCTGATAGAAAGAAAAGATACCATGAAATGTTAAATAGTTCAAGAAATTGTGTTGCTGATGAATTAATTATGACTGCCTCACATAATTTCTTTAAAGATATGTCTAGAGAGCAAATAAAAGAATGGGCAGATACCTGTATGGAATTTGTTTATAATGATTTAGGTTATAAGAAAGGGCAAATACTTCATGCAACTGTCCATTTAGATGAATTAACACCACATATCCATTGTGTGGTAGTTCCACTAGTAAAAAAATTAGATAATAGAACCAAAACTGAAAGATATACTATTTCTAAAAAACAATATATTAAAGATAAACTACAATTATCACAATTACAAGATATGTATCATAAAAGACTAACTGAAAAAGGTTATGATTTAGAACGAGGTATTAAAGGTAGTGATAACGAACACATTAAAATAAAAGAATATAAAAAAATGACTAAAAAATTAAATCAAGAATTAAATGTGAGAAATGATAGAATTGATAAAGCAATGTCTGATTTTGAAGAAAAAATGAAAACTACTAAACAAACACTTATTATTGATAAAGACTTTGTTAAGGTAAAAAAAGATACTTTTGAAAGTATGAATAATGTTATTAATGAATCTAAAAAAGTAATGGAATTACAACCTAAACTACAAACAATATTTAATGAAGTTGATAGTTATGCTAATAGTTATAAATCACTTGAAAAAGAAAATCAAAAATATAAGAAAGAAATTAGTAAGTTAGAATATGAAAATCAAAACCTAGAACAAGAAAATAGAAGTTTAATTTATAGATTAAATGAACTATTTCAATTATTAAAAAAATTTTTAAGGAAACTATTACAACGAGGTAATGATTATACAAAAGATGAAACTGCTGAAGTTGTTAAAGATTGTTATGACAATAGTGAGTTTGATATGGGTGATGTTGTAAGAATATCTAAGGGAACAACTAAACAAGACGAACTATTTGATTATGTTGAAGCACCTGATTATTATAAAGAACGAGTTAGAGATTATGATGAATATGATTATGATAAAGATGATTTTGATTTAAGTAGATAAGATAGTGTTATGAAACTAAATGTAATCAATAAATAGAAAATATGTTTATCTAAGTTTTGTCAAATTTAAAAAAATATGATATTATATACATGACAAAAAGAACTGAGTTTCCTCAATTTTTAAAATTTTGGAATTAGCCTATTTGTTTATATATAGACAATTTGAAGTACATAATTTGTATATAATCTTGCATAATTTAGTTGAGCATGCGATTATACACTTGTAATGATGTTTACCTTCAGATTGTTTTTTTCTGAAAAACAAATAGATAGAATTTTCTCTATTACTGCGAGCACTTATTTGAATAAGCGTAGTAACAACATTAAATAAAATAGTTCTAGCAAATTTGCAACCTGTTTTAGATATTGGACCATGATATTCAGATTTACCTGATTGTGAAGTAACAGAATCAATACCAATAAATGATATGAATTGATATTTATTATCAAATCTAGTAATATCTCCAACTTCAGCTAAAAACAAAGCAGTAGAAAATTCACCAAAACCAGGAATAGAATTAATTATTTTAAATTGTTCAGTATTTTTCAAATTATTAATTAATTGTTCTTTTAATTTATTGATTTCCTGTTTATGATACTGGATCATTTCTATAGTTTGAACTAGATTTTGAACTTGAAGAGAATCAATACTAACATAACAAAGTGAATTAGAAGCAATTTTTTTCATTTTTAATACTTTATTTTTAAATCTAAATGCTTTAGTAGTGCCATTTTTATTTTTTAGATAGTTCATTAAATAATCAGATCTGCGATTAATAAATAAAACTGGATGAGGGAAATCATGAATAAAACTTAATGTCAAATCACTATACATATCATCAAATATGAGATTAAATTCAGGAAAAACAATTTCAATTAATTGTCTATATCTGTTTTTTAATCTAGTTTGACCTTCAACTAAAGACCAATATTGTCTAGCAATAGGATTAAACATAAAATACTTATCATCCTTTTGATATAAAGTATCAATAGTACCTAAATAACACCTAGCAATCTTAAAACAATCAATTTTATCAGTTTTAGATCTATTTAAAGTATCTTTAAATTGTTTAACTAATTTAGGATTCATAACAATAGTTTTAATACCTTTAGATCTAAAATAATTTTCAACTGGCAAATGATAAATAGAAGTGGATTCCATAACAATAGTTAGTTTTTTATATTTTTTAATACTATCAAATAATTCATCAAATTCTTTTTTATTATGATTTATTGAAGTTGGTTCAATAATTATATTTTTATTATTATCAATAAAGCAATAAACACTTTTACCTTTAGCAATATCAAAACTCAAAATATATTCCATATTATTTTCTCCTTTCTTTAGATTTCGGTTACACCATATTGAATTACCTATATTCCTACACGCGTTTCATCCGAACTATTAATGTTCCATTATCTTCAACCGAATTAGTAAATAATTATATGGCAGACATTCATATTTTCGAACTCTTTGGTTCCTGTTATGATTCGTCTTTACCGATGTTTGTTATAATAACAAAAAACATAAAAATTTCAAATAATTTAATTTAAAATCTTTATGTTTAATATTATACGTGTTATAATATAATTATATTTTTGCCTTTATTCTTGGCGAGTTTTAGGAGTGATAAAAATATGAATGATAACGAAAATGAAGTAACATTTTTAATTAACAAAAATGTTATTATTCATAATTATAAAAATTATAGTAAAATTGGTAATGTTTTTTATCCATTAAAAACAAATACAAATAAAATTGTTTTGAAAACTTTGATAGATAATTTTAATTCTTGTGATGGATTTCTAATTAGCAATATAAATCATTTTAATCTTTTAGATTCAATGAAAGTCTCTCCCAAAAATATGTGTTATATTAATGTGTTGTCTGGGGATAACACTATAAAATACTTATATGATAAAGGTGTAAGATTTTTTGTATTTGATAATTTTAATTCTTTAAAAAAAATTGTTAGTTATGCGGATTTATCTAAATGTAAAATATCGATAAGATTAAATACAATGGAAGTGTTTGATGATACTTTAATGCATTTAGGATCTAGTACGAAAGAATGTAAAGAAATGTTAGATTTAATAATTGGTAAGTGTAATAACATTGGTATTAGTTTTTATCTACAAACGAAGATAAAAAATGAAATAGGTGCATTAGAAAAAATGCTACACTATATAGAAAATAATTTTAGAAATTATAGTATAGATTTTTTAAGTTTAGCTGGTATAAAAAGTCATGATGATCTTAATGTAGAATTAATTAATGAAGCAAAGCAACAAATGAATTTAAAAAATATAATTTTAGAACCTGGCAAGTATTTGGTTGGTAATTCTATTAGTATGATAACTAAAATAATAAGAATTAAAAATATTAATAATAAAAATATTTTAATAATAAAGAATGGAATATATAGTGGTTTATTAGATGTAGTATTGTACAATGAAAAGTATAAACTATATTTAATTGATAACGATAAATATATTGATTTTAGCTATATAAAAGATAATAATCATAGCATAGAAGTGTATATTTGTGGTGGATCTTCAGATAGTGGAGATGTTATTGGTACATTGTATGTAGGTGAAGATTGTTTTAATAAAATAAGTGTTGGCTCTGAAATTTTAATTAAAGATGTTGGTGCATACTTTGAAGAATTCTTTATGTCTTATGGGGGAGATATTAATAAAGATTATATGGAGGTTGATGAATAATGAAATTTAAGATGTTTAGTGTTATTGTTGGAAGTCCAGCGTGTATAGCAAATTGTCCTTTTTGTGTATCAGGAGAAACACCTAACAATGATAATATGAAAAGTTGTGAAATAAATTGGAGAAACTTAAAAATTGCTGCAAATTTGGCAAATAGAAGTAATGTAGATACAGTAATGCTTACAAGCAGAGGAGAACCACTTTTATTTCCTGATCAAATAAGTGATTATTTGCATCATTTAAAAGAATTTAACTTTCCTTTTATAGAATTACAAACAAATGGAATTTTACTTCAAAAAAACAAAGAAAAATATGATAAATATCTAAAATTATGGTATGAGGAAGGATTAACTACAATAACAATATCAGTAGTAAGCCATAGACCTGAATTTAATAAGAAAAATTATATGCAGGATAAATCTGATTACATAGATTTACCAAAATTAATTGAATATTTACATGAATTAAAGTTTTGTGTAAGACTAACTTGTGTTTGTTGCAAGAATATTATGGATAATAGCAAGGAAGTAGCAGAATTTATAAAATTTGCAAAAGATAATAAAGTTGAGCAAGTTACATTAAGACCTGTTAATGATGAGTATAGACGAGAATCAGCACATTTATGGATTTTAGATAATAAGTTAACTGATGAAAATAATAGTGATATTAAAAATTATCTTGAAAAAAATGGTACAAAATTGTTAGAGTTAGAACGAATTGGAACAATTTATGATGTTGATGGTCAAAATGTTTTATTCTCATTACCATTAACAAAATATACACGAGATACAAATCCTGAAAATTTAAGAAACCTTATTTTCTTTCAAGATGGTCATATAAGGTATGAATGGGAAATGGAAGGAGGAATACTTCTATGAAAGTTTATAATGCAAAAAGTGATAAACCAATGACTAATCAATTACATGAATTAATTGATAAAATGAGATTAGATAAAAATTTTAATGCAAAAGATTATGTAGAAAAAAAAGCAAAAATAATAAATGAATATATGTCTAAATTCAATTTAAAATCATGTGTTGTCGCTGTAAGTGGAGGTATAGATTCTGCCGTAGTTCTAGGAATAATTAATTATGCATTTAAACAAGAAAATACACCAATAAAAAAAGTTATTCCTTTGCTTCTTCCAATAACTAAATCTACTGGTGTAACTAATCAAGAAGATGCAACAATACGAGGTAAAGAATTATGCGATAAATTAGGATTAAAACCATATATTATTGATTTATCAAAAATTAATAGTGTTATTAGGGAAGATTTAGAAAGTGTTATAGGAATAACAGGAGATGATTGGGCAATAGGACAATTAGGTCCTTATAGTAGAACACCTATTTTATATTACACAACAAGTTTATTATGTCAAGAAGGATTTAATGCTATTATATGTGGTACTACAAATAAAGATGAGGGAACATATTTAGGTTATATTGGAAAAGCATCAGATGGAATGGTAGATGTTCAAATTATCTCTGACATACATAAGTCTGAAGTATATAAGGTTGGAGAATATTTAGATATTCCTAAATCTATTATGGAAGTTACACCAAGTGGAGATATGTATGATAATCGTTCTGATGAAACTGTATTTGGAGCACCTTACGATTTCGTAGAGTTATACTTAAATTATTTAAATTATGATGATAATAAAAAAGAAAAATTATTAAACTCATTGGATAAAGATTCAAGAGAACAATTTGATTTTTATGCTAATAATTTAGAAAATTTGCATAGGTATAATTTACATAAATATATGGGATGTTCACCTGCAATTCATTTTGATTTATGGGATAGTTCTGTAAAAAATGGATGGGAAGGATATTACGATAGATTTAAAAAGATAATGGATAAATAAAAGAAAGGAGTTTTATTCTATGAATAAATTATTATGGGAAGAATTAGATCTTGATGAAAATTTTAATTATAAAAATGTTGATGAAGCTTATAAAAATATTAAGAATAAGACTCCACGAACTACTTTTGCATGGAAAGTTTTGAGAGATAAATATTATTCAGAAATATATAGAGAATATAAGAATGAAGATTTACTTGTACGAGCAGGATTTGTACCTGATCCGTTTACACTAGAAGAAATAGATTTTTATAATATAGATTTACTTACAACACCATTTGATAAGTTAAAGAGTAATATTGATATGATTGAGAATCCAATAGTTTTATTGTCAACAGGTGGATTTTATCCTATTCATGATGGTCATATTAAAATGATGGAAGATGCAAGAAAGGTTTTAACTGAAAATGGTTATGATGTTGTAGGTGGATATTTATCTTTATCACATGATGATTATATATCAACTAAACCATATTACATAAGTGATCAATATGAAAGAGTAAATGAAGATAGGGAATATCTTAAAAATAATGATTGGTTAATGATTGATCCATGGGAATCTATATATGTTAGAACACCGATAAATTTTACTGATGTTATTGAAAGACTTGAACTATACTTGCAAAAATATGTTAGTGAAAAAATCAAAGTTGCTTATGTATTTGGTGGAGATAATGTTGAATTTATGTATTGTTTCAAAAAGCATGGAATTGCAGTATGCTTGAATAGAAATGGTTATAATGATTTATTTGAATCAACAAAAAAAATAAAAAATGAAAATATGTATTTTATAGAAAATACAGACGATACATCATCACTTTCTTCAAGAAATATAAGAGAAAAACAATTGAAAAATGAAGTTTCTTACAAAGATGTTGGAAATTATTTAATAAGAAATGAATCTCTTTTACCTCTTGAAAATTTGATAAGAGATGATAATAAAGAATTATTAAAACAATTGCAGGAAGAGTTTTTAAATAAATTTATGCGAGTATTAAGTAATTGCTTTGATAATAAGATATTTATTAAAGTAATAAATATGAAATTCCAATTAAAAGATGCTTATAATTACTTGCAGGAACAAAAAACAATAAATCTTGATAGTTATTTTAGAGGTACATATAATTTAGAGGTATCAAGATTATTTAATATAAGTTCATATCAAGATAAATATATTGAACTAATTGGTAGATTAGGTCATGAATCAATAGAAGAACAAGTAAGCAAAATTGATAATGGTGATTACATACTTGTTGATGATGATTCCGTTACAGGTCGCACTCTAAAAAGTATAAAGGAAATGCTACCTAGTAAAGTAAAAATTGAACAAACTTATTTACTTGCAAATTCAATTAATGAGAAAGTGTTTGATGTTGTTGATTTAAGAGATTTTATAGTAGGAACAAAAAATAGTGGTTTAGTTGTAAAATTACCAGATGGTAAATATACACGAGCACCTTATATGATGCCTTATGTAAATCTAACGACTAGAGCAAGTATTCCACCAAGTAAGGAAAGAGAATTTTCAATATTAGTTTGGCAAATGAATAAAGATTTTTATGAAAAATATAATAAAAATTTTCAATTAAAAGATGCTGATTCAAATTTTATAACTTTAATGAAATATGTAGGTTTTAATGATGATGATTTGTTGGTAGATATTTGTGACTGGCATATTAAAAAGTTATCAAATGATAGATTTAAAATTGTTCCTTACTATGATGATTTAAGGACACAAATTATTGAATTTTTAAAAAGTGTTGCAATAGATGAATTTGGATTTAATGAATGGAAAGACTATTTAGAAAATAAATCGTTTGAACCTTATAAACAAGATAGTTCTGAATTTTTAATAGTATTTGATAATGAGAATAACATAATTGCAACTATTGGTGGCTTAAAAGTTGATGATGATGCAATCAAACTAAATAGTTTTTATGTAAAAAAAGATTATAGGTATCATAAAATAGGAACTAAACTATATAATGAAATAATAAAATTTTCTAAAGAAAAAAATTATAAATATATGATATTGTGTACCTATGATAGGTATGATATAGCAACTAAATTTTATCAAAAACGAGGCTTTAAAATATATAAAAATGATGAATTAGAAAGATGGTATAAAAAGGAATTGTAGTGGTATTATGATAGAAGAAGAAATGATAAAAGATTTTATATCTATAACTGATAAATCCACAGATCCAACTGTTGGCAAATATTCTTCAAAGAAAAATAGTTTTTATGAAGATATAAAAAAATGGCAATCAAATAAATATAGTAAAGAGTTGGACATTAGACCTATTCAATTTACGTTTGAGATAACAAATAAATGTAATTGTAATTGCAAAGATTGTGGTATGGCAGCCAATAGAATAGAAACTATAAGAACAGTTATAGAAGAAGATGAATTAAATAAACTTGTAGATGATTTAGAAATTATAGGCATTCCTGCATTTGCAATAACTGGAGGGGAACCTTTTCTTGCGTTTGATAAAATGTGTTCAATGATTAATCATTCACGTGGCAAAGTAGATGTTAGTAAAATTATTTCCAATGGTTTTTGGGGTAAAATGTAGAGTACTATTTTAAAAAATTAGAAGAAAGTGGATTATTTGAAAATCAATTCTTTGTTCCATCTTTACAAATTTCAATAGGACAACAAACGGTTCCGTTTGAATATATCTGTAATATTATAAATTATGTATCAAATCATTATAGTATTAACGAATTAAATATTGGTATTATTCATACTAGAGAGGCGAATTTAGAAATATCAAAATTATTAAAATTATATAAAGCATATATTGAAAAATATGGTGAATTTCCTAAACAAAGAGTTTATTTAACAGATTCATATTATGTGAATTCAAATCCGTTAGCAACTGAAAAGTTAGATGTTAAAACTGAATCTGTATATAATGAACTTGCTCTTTGTGATAATACATTTTGTCAAGAAATAGGAACTTTCGTTAGTCCTAAAATATTTATGAAATGTAATGGGGACTGCTACCCTTGTGAGGTATTTAATTTACATCAAAATATGTATTTAGGTAATTATTTTGAAGATGGTTTAAATACAATTTTACAGAATTACAATACAAATAAATATGTTAGATTTATAGAAGATTATGGAACTATTGGATTTAGAGATGTTATCCCAAAAAAAATATTAGAAAGTAAACAATGCGAAACACCGTGTTATGCTTGTGAATACTGTATTAAATTTTGTGAAGAAAATAAGTTAATAAGGTGATATTATGGAAGTTATAAATAGAAAATCTAATTTATCAGAATATTTTGTAGAAGATAATTTTGTTTCACAACGAGTATATAAATCAAGTAAAAAATATATACCTTTGTATTTAAATGCTGAACTATATGAGCAAATATTTAATACAAAATATGATGAAGAAAGTGCTTTTGAAAGAATAAGTGAAACTTTCTCTATTACATTAGATAGTAAAAAGTCAAACAATGAATTTGTAGGAACTGGTTATGCAGATAAACAAGAAGATCCAATGTGTATTTCATTAAGTGGAAATCAAGGTTCTGGCAGAGCATATTTTTATGGTGAATGTTTCAATATTAAAGGCGATAAAACGACTTTGGCTACATCTCCTAAAGAGGTTTATAGTAATGGTAAATTTTCTTTAGCAGCAGCAATAAAAGAAACGATTATTAGTAATATATTATCAAAAGAATTATCAATTTCTACTTTTGAGACATTAGCAATACTTGATACAACTGATAATTTTGAATTTATTAGCGAATATTTAGCGACTGATGATACCGTTAAAGAAGAAAGATATACATTACCTAGTGTTATAGAAATCAGAGTTAATACGGATAAAAAATTATATAGAGTAAGTAATGCTTTTATAAATAAAGAAATATTTTCTTTTGAACAATTAAAAGAATTATCAGATAAATTAGCATTATTAGAAGCAGAAAAATTTATTAAAAGATTTTTGCACGGCTCTTGGTCTGTTGGAAACATTTCTGTAAATGCTAATTTGATTGATTTTGATACATCTTCTTTTGTTAAAGGAAGAAATCCACAATTTTCAAATACAAATAAATATAAATCTAATTATTTTGGTTATGAAATATTAGGTAGTAAAATGATATTAAAACTTTTATATGAGAATGGTTTAGATAATCAAGAATATAAGTTTGATGAATTAGAAAAAAATATAGATTATAAGTATAATGAATATTTAAAAATTGAATTTTGTAAAATAATTGGTTTGGATTATGCTCGTGATTATTTACAACATAAATCAATAATTGATGATTTGTTTAATAAATTCATTTATTTGTCAAAGCAGTTTTTGCCAAATTATTATGATTTAAATGTATTAGAAGAAAATTCTAACAATACATTTATATATGATTTTTCAAATTTTTTCCAACATTATTTAATTGGAAGAAATAAAAATAGTAATGATTTATTGTATGGTGTTAATTTACTCTTAAATGATATAACTAAGGTTAGTTATAAAAAAGTTGGTTTTGTTAAGGATAAGGCTGAAGAATTTTTTAAAGAGTATATTCTACAAGACAGTGATGATTCTAAAGTATTAAGTGAGGCTATTAACTTTGTAAATTTGTATAGCAAATTATTTGATGAAATAGAAAAAGAAACTGATATAAATGATATAAAATTTAGGCAATATATATTAAATATGAATAGAAACTATTTATATGGTTGCGAAGATACATATAGTGTTTTGTCATATTTGTATT
>JAZUAY010000177.1:0-4168 GCA_045638205.1 Bacilli bacterium | reverse complement strand
ATCTTTTTTATTTAGAAAGTAATTATATATAAATCTAGAACTACCTAAAAAAGAATTAATCTTATTTTGTTGTTCACTAGTTGGATATAATCTAAACTTATATGCTTTAAATATTTTCACCGTAACCACCTTCTTTCTTATTGATTCTATTATACTACTAATAAATATGTTTGTAAATACAATTGTATTATTATTATTATTTTATTTTTCTATAATTCCTATAATATAAAAAAAGCTTTACATAATAATTGTAAAACTTTTATTTTTTATTGTTTATTTCTTCTTTTAATTTATTAATAAATTCTTCTACTTGATAAGTGTTTTTTTCTTGTTCTCCATGTTTTCTAACAGTTACTGTTTTTTCTTTTTTCTCATTATCTCCTATAACAATAATATATGGTATTTTTCTAGTTTGGGCTTCTCTCATTTTGTATCCTACTTTTTCATTTCGTCTGTCAAGTTCTACTCTAATATTATTGCTTTCAAAATTTTTAAGTAATTCTTCTCCATAATCTCCTTGATGTTCATAAGACACTGGTATTATTTCAACTCCAGTTGGTGCTAACCATAAAGGTAGGTTGCCTGTGGTTTCTTCAAGTAAAAAAGCTATAAATCTATCAAGCGAACCTAATATTGCTCTATGTATTACTACTGGTCTTTTCTTAATTCCATCATCTGCTACATATTCAAGTTCAAACTTTTCTGGAAGTAAAAAGTCTAACTGACATGTTGATAGTGTTACATCATGACCTATTGCACTTTTAACTTGAACATCTAATTTTGGTCCATAAAAAGCTGCTTCTCCTACTGCTTCATAATAATCAAGCCCTAATTCATTTAATACTTTTCTAAGTTCATCTTCTGCTCTATTCCACATATCATCATTATCAAAATATTTTTCTTTATCTTCAGGATCTCTTAAACTTAATCTAAAACTATAATCTTTGAATCCAAAATCTTTATAAACATCTAATATTAATTTAACAACTCCTTGGAATTCATCTTTTATTTGCTCTGGAGTACAGAATATATGTGAATCGTTTTGTGTGAAAGCTCTTGTTCTTTCAATTCCACATAATGCTCCACTAGCTTCATATCTAAAATCATCTGCAACTTCAGCAAGTCTTATAGGTAAATCTCTATATGAATGAAGTTTGTTTTTAAACATCATCATATGGTGTGGACAATTCATTGGTCTTAAGACAAATGCCTCATCATCTAATTCCATACTTGGAAACATATCTTCTTTATAATGATCCCAATGTCCACTTGTTTTATATAATTCTACATTACCAAGAGATGGTGTCATTACATGTTTGTAACCTAAATCTAGTTCTTTATCAGTTATATAATTAACTAGGTTACGTCTTACTATAAAGCCATTAGGTAACCACATAGGAAGACCTCTACCTACTAACTCATCAAACATGAAAATTCCTAAATCTTTACCTAGTTTTCTATGGTCTCTTAATTTACATTCTTCTAAAAATTCTAAATGCTTATTTAAGTCTTCTTCTGTTGCAAAACAAATACCATAAATTCTTTGAAGCATTTTATTTTTAGAGTCTCCCTTCCAATATGCACCAGATACTTTAAGAAGTTTAAAATATTTTAATTCTTTTACACTATCTAAATGTGGTCCACGACAAAGATCAGTAAAATCTCCTTGTGAATAACAACTTATTACATTTTCTTCTTCATTCATTCTTGAAATTAAATCAATTTTATATGGATCATCTTTAAACATTTTTAAAGCTTCTTCTTTACTTAGCTCTTGTCTAATGATTTTTTTACCATCTTTTCTAATTTTTTTCATTTCTTTTTCTATTTTTGGTAAATCTTCTTCTGTTATAGTCTTGTCTCCTAAATCAATATCATAATAAAATCCTTCTTCTATAACAGGTCCAACCCAAAACTTAGCTTCAGGATATAAATGTTTAACTGCTTGTGCTAAAAGGTGTGCACAAGAATGATTCATTACATTTAATTTTTCATCTTCTTTAATATTTATCATAATTTTTTTCTCTCCTTTTTTTAAAATTAAAACTCCTATATATATGTTATATAGGAGTGCATTAACACGGTACCATCCTTAGTTTAACTTAATTTAAGATAACGGCCTTTAACCGGGAATTTCTTTCGAATCCTACTAAAAAGGTAGTAATATATATTATTTATAACTTATTTCCATCAACCATAAGCTTTCTATATATAAATTAATATATATCGTGTCCTTTTTTAAAACGTATTTATATGTAAATAATATCATCTTTTAATAAAGATTTCAAGTATTTACTAATTAATTTCATTTTTTAACTGTTCTAAAATATTAATATTATCTTTAAATTTTTCATCTAATCTTTTTTAGTGTATTTTATAGTTTTTAATGTTTGTTGTACTTTATCTTTATTTAATAAAACATCTTCTATATTTTTAGTTTTCTTAATTTCTTTTTCTGTTTCTAATGTTTTTGTAGGAGATATTTTAGCTTTTAAAATAACTTCATTATCTTCATCTAAATATATATAAGTTTCAGCAGTAGCATAAGTTTTGTTTACTAAAGAGAAAGCTTTATATCCACGAAATTTTAAATTTTCAACAACTTTCCAATTCTTATCTTTTTTGAAATTCTTAACTTTATCATTAACTTGTTTTAATGTATCAGTAGTGTATTCAAAATCAATTCTAAAATTCTCATCACTATTAAGTAATATTTTACCATTACCATAAGTTTGTAATTCATAATTACCATCATCGTCATATGTAACTACTGTGGTTCCTTTATCTCCTTTAAGTTTTATTTCTTTAGGATTTTTAAAATTCTTTGTAGGATCTTCATCACATCCAACAACAAAAACTCCAAAAACTAATAATAGTACAACTAATAAACTAAGTTTTTTCATAATTTCCTCCTTTATGTATATTTATTATATCATATTAATTTAAAATACTCTATTTCTGTAATTTAATTTTTTTCTATATGTCTTATTTTTATTACCAATACTTTCTTTACTATATTCTAATTCTCTAATAAAACATTCAATATTTTCACATTTTTCGTTCATATAAATAGCTTTTTCTGCTAATATTTTCTCTAATTTATAAAGTTCTTTATCACTAGGATTATTAAAATAACATACATCTATAGCATGATTTACTAAAATATCATTTGCTTTTCTAAGTGGGGATGTTACAGTTGTATAATGTTTTGTGTTTATTAGATTATCATTATCATATAAATAGAAATAATCTAAAGCTGTTCCTAACTCAGAATGTTTCATTAATTTTTTGTATTCTTCTTTATTAATTCCATCTGCTGCTTTTTCTAACCTTTTTCTAATATTTTTTTTATCAGCATCTTCATCTAATTCTTTGCCTAAATAAATGCATGGATAATTGCTATTATAGAAATAATTACTAATATTCTTATTTACAAATACTGAACAAGCTCCTACAAAGTCGGCATTTTTTATATCAGTATTATCTTTTCCTATGTTTAAAGCATTATATATATTTTCAAGTGTTATTCTTAACATAGGATCATAATCATAATTATTGATTGCCTTTTTGACATCATAATGATTTAGCTTATTATTATTTGTAATAATTGATTTAACTACTTTTTTATCTACTATTTCATGACTTTTATTAATTTCAAATATGTAACTACGTGCAAAACGTATTTTTCCAGGCATTAGAGAAATTTGATCTCTTACATTATCAGAAATTATTGGAATTCTAATCATTCCTTTAACAAAAATAGGCATTGTTTTATCTATGGCATCTTGAACTATTTTAGAATTAAAATCATAATAACCAAGTATATCTGCAATATGTACACTTAATAAATAATTACCATTTTTAAGCATCTTACAACTTATAGCATCATCAACTGCTTTTGTATTATTATCATCTATTGAAATAATATAATCATCAATAATATATCTATTGCTATTATCACTAGCTTTATCGTATTTAATATTTTCTAATATATCACTTGGTGTTGCAATTGAAATATTATATTTCTTACTTATATTTTCAAGTAGTTGTTTTTTATCATCATTTTTAATTCTTTCATGTTTTAAAAATGTTATTAAGCTTTCTGCCCAAAATCTTTTTTCTTTATAATTTTTATCTTTTTTCTTTAATCTATCTAAAAATAAATATG
>JAZUAY010000176.1:0-2427 GCA_045638205.1 Bacilli bacterium | reverse complement strand
TTAAAAAATATTTTAATAAATGGAAGGCTACTAAGTATGTATCAGAATATAATAAGGCTTATCTTGATTATTATATTAATAAAAAGAAAATTAATGCTAGGGGTAAGGCTAATTTAATTAGTAAATCTTATGTGTATGGATATGTAGAGAATACTCCATATGAAATAGGTAATAATTCTAAAATAAAAGGTATTGCTGCTGAATATATTAATAGACTTGCTAGACTTACTGATATTGATTTTAAATTTAAAAAATATAAAAGTAAAAATGCGTTAAAGAAAGCTATTGAAGATGGTAAGGTTGATATTTATTTTGATTATTATAATTATAATGATGATAAATATAAAGCTACACTTTCTACTTTTGTTGAAGAATATGTTGTTTTGGGTAGAGAAGAAGATAAATATATAGTTAATTCTTTAGAAAGTCTTAAAGATATGGATGTTACTATGATTGAAGGAGATTCTTTATATAATTATTTTGAAACTAATAGTAGGAGTAAGATTTATAAAGTTAATAATGTAAATAAGTTAGTCAGTAAAAAACATAACTTAATCGTTGTTGATAGAGAAGTATATAATTATTATAAAAAAAGTTTGTTTAAAGATTATAATTTACTTTATTTAGATACGATGATGAATGATTATAAATTTATGGTTAAAAAGAATAATAAATCTTTCTATAATTTATTTAATTATATTATAAATACTAATTCTTATTATAATTATAGAAATAGTGGTATTGAATCTATTAATGCTTCAGTTTTAGAAGATGCAACATTTGAAAGTATTTATATTGCTGTTTTACTTGCAATATTCTTACCAATAATATTTGTTATACTTTTATATTTACATTTAAGACGAAAAACTAGACGTAAAAAAGTTACTAGAATTGATAGACAAAAATATACTGATATTTTAACGTCACTTAAAAATAGAAATTATCTTAATCATAAAACTCCTGAATGGGAAAAATGTAAAGTTTATCCTCAGGCAATCGTTATGATTGATTTAAATAATGTTAAATATATTAATGATAATTATGGTCATGAAGCGGGTGATGAGTTAATTGTTAAGGCAGCATCAATTTTAGTTAATACACAACTTGAAAATAGTGAGATTATTAGAACTGATGGTAATGAATTTATGATTTATTTAGTTGGTTATAGTATTAAACAAGTTGATACTTATTCTAAGAAATTATTTAAAGAAATGAAGTCTTTACCACATGATTTTGGTGCAGGGGTAGGTTATAGTATTATTAAAGATGATATTAAAACTTTAGATGATGCTATTAATGAAGCAACTTTAGATATGATTAATTCTAAAGAAGATTTAAAGAAATAGAGGTGCCTGTTATGAAGCAAGTTAGGGAATTTATGCAAAGTGCTATTAAAATTGTAAATAGACCTTATATGAGAATTCTTCCTGGACAACTTGCTTTTTTTTGGCTTATGTCTTTAATTCCTCTTGTTGTAGTTTTGGGTACTTTTGCAAATTATTTTTCACTTACTGATGGACTTAATTTAATTAGTGAAAATTTACCTGTTGATATTGCTAATTTATTTATGAATAATAATATTTCTGATGGAGGACTTAATTTTAATATAATTGTGTTCTTTATTTCAGCTTTTATTTTAGCTAGTAATGGAATGCATTCTGTTATTATTACTACTAATGAAATATATAATTTAGAAGATGAAGGGATTGTTAACAGAAGAGTAAAAGCAGTGGCTATGACTGTTGTACTTGTTTCTTTGTTATTCTTTCTTTTGATTTTTAACGTATTTGGTAATCTTATATTACTTATTTATGTAGAGGTTGCTAATAATAAAGAATTAGCTAGTTTTATAGCAACATTATTTAATTATTTAAAAGTTCCTTTATCATTACTTATAATTTATTATACAATTAAGCAGTTGTATAGAATGGCTCCAGATGAGCATATATCTCATGTTGGAAGTAGGTATGCTGCTATATTTACAACTATTACTTGGGCAATTGGTACAGAAATTTATGCAATTTATTTTAAATTTTTTGCTAATTATAATTTGTTTTATGGAAGTGTATCTAATTTGCTTATCCTAATGATTTGGTTATATTTTCTAGCTTATGTGTTTGTTATGGGAATGGCAATGAGTTCTATTGGTAAAGAAGAGTAATCTTCTTTTTTATGTGTAGGTTAATATGCTTTTTAAAATTTTACTATCTTCCATTTTATTAATAGCAAAACATTTTTTGCCTAAGTCTTTGAAACTAGCACCGCAGTGATATAAAGTTTTGTTATCAATAATGATAAATCTATCATGTATTTTATTATTTAATTTTAATGTAATATTGTTATATTGTTGTTTGTATTTATTATAATCTCTATTATTATATTGATTAGTAATGACAGTGACTTTTTTCTTAGTGTCTTTTAATATAT
>JAZUAY010000175.1:0-5462 GCA_045638205.1 Bacilli bacterium | reverse complement strand
ATCTTTTTAATACTTTTAGGAAGTTTATCTAATTTCTTATAGATTTTTTTACCATTTTTAAAATCTTTAATATCTTTAACTACATTCATAAACTCAATTTGGTCTTTTGTAGTAATTAAAGTATTTTTATATTCAATATCTGTCATAGTTTTATTAGACATTATTTTAATTGAAACATCTTTCATGGCCTTTTTGTCAATAATTAAACCTTTTGAGATTTCATCTGTTAGGCTGCTAATTTTTTTAGGACCTACAATTGCTAGAATTGAACTAATAAATGCTAAGATAATTGCTATAGTAATAAAATATTTATAAGCTGTTAAATATTTTGCAAGTTTAGTAATAGACTCTTTAAAGTTTTTAGGTTTTTCTACTACACTTCCCGGACCATGACCTCTTCTAGTAGGAGTTTTTCTATCATCATTATGCATTTTCAATCTCCTCCTTACTTAGCTGTGAATAAGCTATTTCTTTATAAACTTTACAAGATTTAAGTAATTCTTTATGTTTACCAATACCTACACATTTTCCTTTATCAAGTACTACTATTTTATCTGCATTCATAATAGTTCCTATTCTACTAGCAACAATTAGTACAGTTGATGATTTTGTGTATTTTTTAAGTTCTTTTCTAAGAATAGCATCTGTTTTGTAATCAAGGGCTGAAAAAGTATCATCAAAAATATATATTTCAGGATTTTTGGCAATAGCACGAGCGATAGAAATTCTTTGCTTTTGTCCACCACTTACGTTGGTTCCGCCTTGACTTAAATTATAATTAATTCCACCATCTAATTTTTCTACAAACTCTTTAGCTTGCGCTACTTCTAGAGCTTTTAATACATCTTTATCAGTAAGAGTCTTATTATTAGATCCATAAGCAACATTATCTTTAATAGTTCTATTTAAAATAATGGCTTTTTGTGAAACATAACCTATTTTTTTATATAAAGAACTTAATTTATAATCTTTAACATCAACACCATCAATTTTAATAGTTCCACTTGTAACATCATAAAATCTAGGAATAAGATTAATAAGTGTTGATTTACCTGATCCAGTTGATCCAATAAATGCCACTGTCTCACCAGTATTCGCAATGAAAGATATATCTTCTATTATATTAGATTCTCCATCTGGATATTTAAAAGAAACATCTTTAAACTCAATAATTCCTTTATCTTTTATGTATTTTTCTGATCCATCTTTAATATTAATTTGAGTATCAATCACTTCATTAATTCTTGTTGCAGAAACTTGAGTTCTAGGATACATAATAAATATTACTGCAAGCATTAAAAATGACATTATAACTTGCATAGCATAGCTAGTAAAGACTACCATATTACTAAATAAATCAAGTTTTAAAGAAAGTGTTGCATTAGATATTAAATCAGATCCAATAAAATAAATCCCTAAAGTTAGTAAGTTCATTGTTAAATACATTATAGGTGCTATAATAGCCATAGATTTGGCAGTAAACATTTGAGTATCAGTTATTTCATCATTTGCTTTATCAAACTTTTCTTCTTGATAAGCCTCAGCATTAAAAGCACGAATTACACGAATACCATTTAGATTCTCTCTCATTAAACCATTAATTTTATCAATTAATTTTTGAATTATTTTAAATTTAGGTATAACTTTTATCATTAAAATAATAATCACAATTAGTAAAAATAATACACAACCACCAGTAACCATAGACCACTCTATACTTTTATTAAGTATTTTGCAAATAGCCCAGATGGCAGTTATTGGTGCTTTAATCATCATTTGTAATCCCATTGAAAAAAACATTTGAATATTTGTAATATCATTGGTAGTTCTAGTAATTAAACTATTAGGAGAAAATTTCTTCATTTCTTCCATTCCAAAACTCTCTACTTTAGAAAATAATTTTTTACGTATTTTCATAGATAGTGTTGCAGAGACAAGAGATGATAAATATCCGACAACGATAGCAGAAGCAAGACTACCAAAAGCACAAAGCATCATATAAATACCCTGCTCTACAACTTCATTAAATTTAGTTCCATCAGTTTGGACTAGCATAGTTATTTTAGACATATAATCAGGTAATTTTAAATCAAGATAAACACCAAATGACACTAATATAACTATACCAATTATTATTAATATATCTTTATAATTTAAATTCTTTAATAGTTTTACCATAATCATTTTCCTTTCCTTTAATATTATAGACTATGATTAAAAATATTACAAGATGAAAAAATTAAAACCTAATAAATTTATTTATCATGTTTTAATATTATTATTGTTTGCTAAATTTTATTCTAACCATACTTTGTATATTTTAGCAGATATACTTGAACGTTTATCACCTCTTATACCAAAGGAAATGTATACTTGCTCTTCAAATGTTGTCATAGAATAATTAACAATAGTTGGATCAAAAATCATTGTAAATCTTTCATTTATAGTAAGTTTATTATTATAATATGTAAAATTAATTTGGCCAAAATAATTTATATAAAATTTAGTATTCCAATTTATCTAAAAGTATGATAAAATCTATATTATAGAGACAATTACTTAGAGTAACATACTTTACGAAATTCTTTTCCTTTTATATCAATAAAAAAAGATTACTGTTTTAATTTATGTAAACTTTACAGTAATCTTTATTATTTAACGATTAAATTGACGATTTTTCCAGGTACATAAATTTCCTTAATTAAACTACCATCACTCAAATACTTTTTGACTCTTTCTACTTTTTTTGCCTTTTCTATTGCGCTATCTTTTGTTTCGTTTTCAGTAATATCAATAGTACCACGAACTTTACCATTTACTTGTACTGCTATAGTAATTACATCGTCTTTAGTTAATTCTTCGGCATATTTTGGCCAGCTTTCATATGTTATAGTATCTTTATGTCCTAAATGTTGCCATATTTCTTCTGAAACAAATGGACATATTGGACTAAGCAATTTAATAAAGCCTTCAGCATATTCTTTTGGAAAAACTTCTTCTTTATATACTGCATTGATAAAAATCATCATCTGTGAAATAGCGGTATTAAAGTTTAATGTTTCAAAATCTTCTGTTACTTTCTTAACTGTTTTATGATAAACTACCTCTAAATTCTTATTAGGATTATCTTTAATTTTTTCAGATTCAGTATAAAGTCTATATACTCTGTCAATAAACTTTTTACTTCCCTCTACGCCTTTAGAACTCCATGGTTTATCAGCTTCAAGTGGTCCCATAAACATTTCATATAGTCTTAATGTATCAGCACCATAACTTTCAACTATATCATTAGGATTGACAGAATATTTAGGATATCTTTTACCCATTTTGATACCATTTTCTCCTAAAATCATGCCTTGATGAACAAGTTTTTTAAATGGTTCTTTTACTGGTACAAGACCTTTATCATATAAATAATTATTCCACATTCTAGAGTATAGCAAGTGTCCTACTGCATGTTCAGGTCCTCCTACATATAAATCAACTGGCATCCAATATTTTAAAAGTTCTTTGTTTGCAAACTCTTTATCATTATGTGGATCAATATATCTTAGGAAATACCATGATGATCCTGCTGAACCTGGCATTGTTGATGTTTCGCGTTTTCCTTTTTTGCCATCTAGTTCTACATTTATCCAGTCTTTCTTTTTATTAAGTGGACTACTTCCATCTTTTGAAGGTGCATAATCATCTAACTCTGGAAGTATTAAAGGTAGTTCTTTTTCATCAAGTGCTTTTTTACTACCATCTTCAAAATGTACTATTGGAATTGGTTCACCCCAATAACGTTGACGAGCAAAAATCCAGTCACGCAAACGATAATTTATTTTTTTACAGCCTACTTTATTTTCTTCTAGCCATTCTATCATCTTTTCTATTGCTTCAACTTTTCCAAGTCCATTTAAAAATTCTGAATTTATATGAACTCCATCTTCAGTAAAGGCTTCAACATCTATATTACCACCTTCTAAAACTTGAACGATAGGAAGTGAAAATTTCTTAGCAAATTCATAGTCACGTGTATCATGAGCTGGTACTGCCATAATAGCTCCAGTACCATAACTTGATAATACATAATCACTAATCCAAATTGGAATCAATTCATTATTTACAGGATTAATGGCATAACTACCAATAAAAACTCCTGTTTTTTCTTTATTTAATTCTGTTCTTTCTAAATCAGATTTGGATGCAGCGGCTTTTTTATATTCTAGAACTTCTTTTTTCTTATCTTCAGTTGTAATAGAATCTACTAAATCATGTTCAGGGGACATTACACAATATGTGGCACCAAATAATGTATCTGGCCTTGTTGTAAAAACTTTGAATTCTTTATCAAAGCCATCTACTTTAAATGTAACTTCAGCACCAGTTGATTTACCAATCCAATTTCTTTGAATTTCTTTTGTTCCTTCAGGCCAATCTAATTCATTTAAGCCATCAAGTAACTTTTCCGCATATTTTGGAATATCAATTACCCATTGTTTCATCATTTTACGAACAACAGGATAACCTCCTCTTTCACTTTTACCATCAATTACTTCATCGTTGGCAAGAACGGTACCTAACTCTTCACACCAATTAACTGGCATTTCAACTTCTTTAGCTAGTCCATCTTCAAAAAGTTTTATAAATATCCATTGAGTCCATTTATAATAATTTGGATCACTTGTGGAAATTTCTAAATCCCAGTCATATGAAAGACCAAGTAGTTTTAATTGTTCTTTAAAGGTTTTAATATTTTCTTCTGTAAAAGTTGCTGGATGATTTCCTGTTGATATAGCATATTGTTCTGCAGGTAAACCAAAAGCATCCCATCCCATTGGATGCAATACATTATATCCTTGCATTCTTTTCATACGAGATACAATATCTGTTGCCGTATATCCTTCTGGATGTCCTGCATGAAGTCCAACTCCAGATGGGTATGGAAACATATCTAATGCATAATATTTAGGTTTTGAAAAATCCCATAAATCTGTTTTAAATGTATTATTTTTTTCCCAATACTCTCTCCATTTTTTTTCAATATTTTTAAAATCCATAATAATTCCTCCTTCAATATAAAAAGATGATACCCAAAGGACGTACTATAAGTACGTGGTACCACCTTATTTACTTCTCTTAAATCCCTTAAGGGAGATTACCCCACTACAATCAAAAAGCAAGTTCATATATTTATTATTATTAGTTTCCATCAACCACTAACTTTCTATAAATAATTAATTATACTACTACTCTTTTCTCATCTCGCATTTATGAAGATATTATAAAACAAAACAAATATTTAGTCAAGCTTTTTTAATTATTAACTAGATCAATTGTGATTAATTTGTGATAATGTCTTAAGTATTAACTTGCAAAAATGTCCCGATGTTATATAATAATCCACTGGTGGTGGAAAGAAAGTGAAAGAGGTAAAATTAAGAATGAAAGAAAAAGATAAATATGAAATTATAAAA
>JAZUAY010000174.1:0-2824 GCA_045638205.1 Bacilli bacterium | reverse complement strand
AAACACTGAATTTTAAAATTCAGTGTTTTTTATTTTTTGTTACATACTTGATAAAATTATAACACCAACATGTTTTTATCTTAAAGTAAAACTAAAAACATATAATTTTCTTAAAACATCATCATGATTAATAGTGAATTGTAAAAATTCCCCATTATTATTTTCTTCTTTTATATCAAAGTTTTCTTTTAAAGTTTTAGATAAAAGAGAGTAAAATTTTTGTTTTGTTACAGTTTTTGTTTTATTAAAAAATATTAAAGAACAGTACAACTCTTTTTCTGTTAAATAACCCAATAATTGTTCTAGACTTTCTATTATAAGTTGTTCTCCTGTTCCACATTTACATTCAATAACAAAAAGCAATTTGTTTTCAAAAAGAATAGATATATCTGTTTTACCATTTTTATTTTTATTTTCATAAGATATTGTTGTTAAAGGAATATCTTTTAATCTTCCTCCAAATATGCTCCTCAATTGTTCTTCTTTTAAAGAATGTAACGACTTATCTTTTTCTATATTTTCTCCAACAGTAGAAATTATATCAAGTAACATCTTATAAAAATTATTTGCAAAAATTTTTTCTTTTTTTACACCAGTCTTATATTCAGTTTTCATTCTATCATATTGTGGTTTATATTTCTCAAAATTTTCTGGTTTTAATACTTGTGCATCTTCTTTCTCAAAACCATTAAAAATTTGTTTATGATTTCCAATTTCAAGTTTTGTATTCCTATATTTGGATATTGCCAAATGAGTAATTCTAGCATTAAATTTTTCTATATCACTATTTACAACAGATAAGAATTTTAAAATTTTATTTTTTTCTTCCTGTCCTCTATTATATAACAAACCAGCAGTTGTATTATTTCTGTCAACATCAATTTTTAATAAAATTTTTCTACCACAAATTTCTCCCCTAGGAAAATTAAAAGAACCAGCTGATGGTGTTTTTGTTAAAAATTGAGTATCTCCCGTCAAAATAGGAATACTTAATTGATATAAATAATATGTACTTTCAAATATTCTACTTTTGTCAATAGCAATATCTATAGGTTGTTCTGAATCTAATTGTACTTCACCTATTTCTATTTTTTCTATAAGATATTTCTTTAAAATAACATTTAAAAATTCTTCTTCATCATTTTTTTCAAAAACCAATAATTCTTTTTCTTTCAATTCTTTCTCTAATTGACGTTCTTTATTTAAAAGATAAACCGCCAAATCTTCATCTTTAAATAAAGTTTTCCATACATGTCCATTTTTCCATGGGTTACTTTCATACAATCCATAATTATACATTTTTCACCTCTTATAAATAATTTTCTTTTTATATTTTAACATATTTGCAAAGAATAAACAACTTTCAATTCTCTAATTATTATTTAATAAAAATCTTAAACCCTATCCCAAAAACTACATACCCATTCCCATTTTAGCTTCCAAAATCTTCAAAAATATTTCTTAACTTTTATAAAAGATCTTAAAGAATTATGATATAATAGAATATCAATCATCTTAAATATTGGAGCAAAAATCTATGAAAAAAGAAAAATTTTATGCAGTAAAAAAAGGAAGAAAACCTGGAATATATAGAACATGGGCAGAGTGTAGCAAACAAGTCAATAAGTTTAGTGGTGCTAAATTTAAATCTTTTGATTCATTAAGAGAAGCAGAAAATTATCTTGGTAAAAAAATGATGGAAAAACTCTATTATTCAGGTAATACAACTACTGATGATTTTACTACAAATCATTATGTCCCAATTGTTAATGGAAACAAAGTGCCAAGAATATACATCAATAAAAAGATGTTAAAAAAAGATTTTCCAAATGCTACTTCTAGAAAATTTAAATCTAGACAAGAAGCAACAAAATATCTTGTTAAAGAATTTAAAATGACAGACATTAAACTTATAGAAAAAAGTGTTGAAAGCACAAAACCTGACAATATCAAAAAATGTGTTATCTGCCAAAAACCAATTAGAACTGGTTCTTGGTACTGTCCTACTTGTAAAAAGAAAACAGAAAGTTTAAATGAATTTTTGACAGAAAATCATAATCTTAAATATCCTTTAAAAACAAATTTTATAGCAAGAATGAGATTTTGTGAGCAAACGGATAAAGATATTTTTGAGTTTATTAGAGAAAATCCCAAAAGTATTTTTAAGTACTTTTATATGGAAAAAGAATACAAAAATGAAATCAGACAGAATTATTTAAAAGACAGAAAAAAGATCTTAGAGGTTTCTATAGATAACATACCATATTACATAAAAACTTTCTTTATGGACAATACAGATAAAGAATTATTAGATATTTATGGAACAGAGGATAACCCAATTCTCAAAGTTAAATGTCTAAAATGTAATAAAGAATACACTGCTAGTTTCAAAGATATTTCAAAGAGAAATCTACATCCTTGTGATGTATCTATGTCTTCTGGGGAATACAAAGTCAAATCATTTTTAGAAAGCAAAAATATTAAATATTTAATACAAAGAGATACTTTACCTTGTAAAAATCCTGTTACTGGACATATTTTACCTTATGACTTTGAACTACCAGAACAAAAACTAATAATAGAAGTTCAAGGAGAACAACATACTCATTTTATATCTTTCTTCCACTCATCAAAAGAAGCATTTGAATATCAACAATTCAAAGACAATATAAAAAAAGAGTTTGCTATTAAGAAAGGTTATAAATATCTTGAAATTTTTTATGATGATTTCAAAACAGAAGACTTTAAAAATAAAATAATAGAAAAATTAACAAACAAAATATAGTTATATTATTAACAAAAACAAAAGCACCCAATGGGTGCT
>JAZUAY010000173.1:0-4371 GCA_045638205.1 Bacilli bacterium | reverse complement strand
AGTAGTTCACAACCTTATAGCTTAGCACTTAATTAATTTTATTATAAAAAAAGAATAGCTTTATTGGCTATTCCTTTTTAAATATAATATTATCAATTTTGATATTCTTTTTCTTTGCATTTGTGTTGTTAATATTTAAACTTATATTTGGAGTTATATATTTTAAATCTTTATTCGCTATGTATGCTGGAGTTAGGCCATAAGTTTCTTTTAAGTTATAATATCCTGCAAAAATACTTTTAATTTTTATTTAAATTTATCTTTAAAAATCTTGAATTATTTGATATAATTTTAATAAAGTAGAATAATTAGGGAGTGGAAAAATGTCTAATACTTTATATATATTTAAATATAGTGCTATAGATATAAATGGAAAAGAAGTCCATGATTTTTTCATTGCCCAAAATCTTGATGAGTGTATAATGTTTTTAAGTGTAATGGGATTTAAAAATATTAATGTTGTTCCATTAAATGTAAATGAGAAGAAACCTGATTTAAATAGACCACTATCAACAAAAGAACTTGCTAGTGAATTGTTAAATTTTACTGAATACTTAAAAAGTGGTATTCCAATGACTAATGCTTTAATGAAAGTAGCAAGTGAATCTAAAGAAAATAAAAATATATATGAAAGATTAGCTTATTTTACATATAAAGGTAATTCTTTATCAATTGCTATGAGAAAACTTGGTAAAGTTATTCCAATTGATATTATTGATGCTACTATAAAAGGTGAGAAAGCTGGAGATATTACTGCTTTTCTACAACCGATAATGGTAAAATATACTCCTGTAAAAAAAGATTCTTTTTTTACAAAACTTAGTAGACTATTAAATAAAAAAATTGAAGTATCACCTAAAGCTAAAAAAAGAGAAATTAATACGGCATTACCTGTTGAAAAAACTCCTCTTGCAAATGATACAACAATTAAAAAAACTGAGAGTGCAACTCGTAAACAATTATATCCATATAAATACCAAGCATTAGATGAATCTGGTAAAAAAATAATAGGTTATTTTGATGCTGAAAGTATTGATGACTGTAGACACTTTTTAAAACAACAAGGTTTTGAAAATATAAAAGTAGAACCTAAAAAATCATATGATATAGAAATTGTTTTAGACAAAAGAATAAATACAGCGACTTTAGCTTTTGACCTTACACAATTATCAACATATATAAAAGCTGGAATTCCACTTGTAGAAGGTGTAAGTATTCTTTCTCGTCAATCAAAAAATCCAACAGCTAAAATGGCTTATCAAAAATTAGTATATGATTTATTAAAGGGAGATTCCTTATCCAATGCTATGATGTATCAAAAAGATGTTTTTCCAAAATTATTAATAAACATGGTTAAATCTGCTGAAATGACAGGAGATTTACCAACAATACTTGATGATATGGCAGAATATTATGAAGATATGGAGCAAACAAGAAAAGCGATGAAATCTGCTATGACATACCCAGTAATGGTATTATTAATAGCTATAGGTGTAAGTGTTTTTATGCTAATGTTTTTAGTACCTCAATTTGTAAGCTTATATGAATCAAATGGAGCAGAATTACCAGGAATTACAAAATTTGTAATAGCACTTTCAACATTTTTTAGAACTAAATATTTATTATTAATAATATCAGTTGTATCAGCAGTAGTAGGTTTTATATTAGTATATAAAAATGTTTATCCATTTAGAAGAACAGTTCAAATGATACTTATGAAAACACCTTCTTTAGGTAATATTATTATATATAACGAAGTTTATAATTTCACTAAAACCTTTGCATCTCTTTTAAATCACGGAGTTTTTATAACTGATAGTATGGAAATTTTATCAAACATAACCACTAATGAAATATATAAAGAAATAATAAATGATACGCTTAAAAATCTATCAATGGGTAATACAATATCAACATCATTTAAAGGTAAATGGGCATTTCCAATAGTTGCATATCATATGTTAGTAACAGGAGAAAATACAGGACAATTAGGATTAATGATGGAAAAAGTATCAAATCATTACAAACAATTACATAAATCAATGGTTGATCAATTAAAAAGTATAATTGAACCAATAATGATAATCATGGTTGCAGGAATTGTAGGTTTAATTCTTTTATCAATTATAACTCCAATGTTTGATATTTATAACCAAATTAATTAGGAGGAAAATTATGGATGCATTTTATATTATACTTTTCTTCATTCTAGGTAGTGCAATGGGGTCTTTCTATGGAGTAATAGGAGAACGTATTCCAAAAGGTGAAAGCTTTATTATTGGCAGAAGCCATTGCAACAGTTGTAAACATACACTAGGTTTTCTTTCTTTAATACCAATAGTATCATATCTAATTAATAAAGGTAAATGCAGATACTGTCATAAAGAAATACCAGTAATGTTACCGATATTAGAAATAACAACAGGGCTATTATATAGTGTTAGTTACTATAGTTTTGGACTAACTATTAATCTAGCTATTGCAATAGGAGTAGTATCTCTTTTAATGATAGTAATGGTAAGTGATTTAACATATTATATAATACCAGATTCAGTTATAGCCTTTTTCATATTTTACTTTTTAATACTTCAATATATAAAATTAGGCTTTAATGAAACTTGTACGCATGTAGCATGTGGCACCTTTTTATTTTTATTAATGCTATTTATAATGCTTCTAGGCAATTTCGTTTTTAAAAAAGAAAGTTTAGGTGGTGGTGATGTAAAACTTTTATTCATTTTTGGACTTTTATTAGAACCATTAATAGGAGTTTTAACAATTTTTATAGGGAGTTTTATAGCCTTACCAGTAGCTTTATTTATACTATATAAGAATAAAGATCATATGATACCATTTGGACCATTTTTAATAATAAGTTTTGCTTTAATGTTTTTTAGCAAACTAACAACACTAGATTTTTTACATTTTTTAGGAATATATAATTAAAAGCAATAAATTTGCTTTTTTTTTTGTATATTTTTACAAAATATTAAAGTTATTGCGAATATATATAGTGAAAGGTGGGTGATACTATGTTTTATCTATATGATTATTACTAACTTTTTTATATTCTTATAAGTCATGGGGAGGAGGTAAAAAAGATGGCTAACAAGATAGAAGAAAAAAGAGTATTTTTAGATATCTCAAGAGACAGTTTTTTTAAATATGTTTACAAGAACACTCCACTTAGAAAATATATTAATAAATTAATAAATGAGTATACAAATATTGATTTAAATGATTTTTATTTAGTTGATCCTGAATATAATTATTCAGGAGGAGTTTTAAAAGATAATAGATTAGATTTGTTATTAAGAAATGATAAAAAACGTATTCTTGTAAATATTGAAATTAATAGGAAATATGATATTAGGTATGAAAAGAAAAATAGAAATTATGTCCATGTAATGGCAAATGATACTTATAATAAGGAACAAATAAAAGACTATAAAGTTAAACAGATAAATTTAAATATGTATGATGATTCACATAACGATGTTTATAAAAATGTTCCTATAAACAAATTAGCTATTAAAGATAAAGATGGCGATATCATAGATAAAAATATAGAAGATGTAGAAATTTATCATATATACTTGAAAAAATTAAATGATAAGCGTTATAATAAATATAACGAAAAAGCATCGGTATTTTTTATAAGAAGTATGGAAGAACTTGTTGAAGCAAAAAAGAAAGCAAAAGATAAATTTGTAGAGGAGGCGATTGATATTATGTTTAAAGTAAATCACAATAGAACACTAATGAGTCAGATGATGGAATATTACAATTCTGATGAATATAAAGAAAGAGAATTAAGGGAAATAAAGGAAGAAGCACGTGTTGCTGGTCGTGAAGAAGGCCGTGAAGAAGGTCTAGAGCAAGGAATTGAACAAGGAATTGAACAAGGAATTGAACAAGGTATTGAACAAGGAATTGAACAAGGAATTGAACAAGGTATTGAACAAGGTATTGCCAGAGAAAAAGAAAAAACAGCAAGAGGTATGCTTAAAGATGGTTTATCTATTGATAAAATAAAGAAATATACCGGACTATCTCAATCTAAAATTAAAAAAATAATGCTATAAAAGTACACAAGCACTAAATGTGTACTTTTTCTTTCGTTATTTTTAAATTTCTTTGTTCTGTTTGGGTTGTTAAAATTATTATAAAATGATATAGTAAGAAGTAGGGTGATTATATGAAATTTCATGACAATATGTTAATAATTTGTCCAAATGATACAAAAAAAGAAATATTAAAACAAATACAAAAAGAAGATAAAATATTAAACATAAACTTTTTAACAAAAAAAGAATTTTTAGATAGTTTTTATTTTAAATATGATTATAATACTTATAATTATATATTAGA
>JAZUAY010000172.1:0-3950 GCA_045638205.1 Bacilli bacterium | reverse complement strand
AAAAAGAAAGGAAAGTTTATATTCCTCCTATGTCTCATCCATACAAATCTGCATCATTCAAAAGACAAATGTATAAATCACATTATAGGCATGTATATGCCTAATATAACAAGTGCTGGTTTCTTTGTTTCGTTTCTTTTTTCATAAAAGAAATGAAAAGCCTGCCCGGCTTTAGGGCATACAAAAACGAGAATAAAATTCCCGCTTATGTTTTGAAAATTTTGGGACATTTTCCTAAATTATTGACAGTATTTTTTTCATTTTTTTTAAATTTATTTTGTAAAGTTTTTTATAAACAAAAAAAAGCTCCAATTAGACCTTTTTATATACTTTTGATTCACTATCTATAGAAATTGATTTTATATTTATATTTTCTATTTCTTGCATACCATTACGATAAATATTTATATGATCATAATGAGTATAACCATCATTTGTTTTATATGGTTCTTTTATATTTATCCTTTCTTTTACATTGGCAGCGTTTGTATAGTAACCTTTTTCAAGTTCTTTAAAATATATTTCATTAAATTTTATTATTGCTAATTGTTTAAAGCTCATTATTAATTCACCTCTTTTATATAGGATATCATTGTAATAGCTATTAGTCAATTTTTTGTTTTTGTATTTTATTCTTTTGGTTTTTCGTGTTTTTCTCTTTTCCCTATTATTTTTATTGATGCCGGTATGATACTGGCACTTCCAAATTTTTTATTTATACTATCAATTGTCTCATTCATAGTGTCATCTTTTTTTTCTTTTGTTTCAATTTTATCAAATATACTAATTTGGTTATTTTTATCTTTTATTAAATCACTTAATCTCATACCTATATTTCTTATTAAATCTTTTTTATAACTATCTTCAAATACTTCAATTACTTCTTTATAAATATCCATTGTATTATTCAGTGGTTGTTCTAATTTCTTTTGATGTGAATATGTTTCAAATTTATTGTTTTTATATGTTACTGCTATAGTTGTTACATAATATTTCTTGTTTCTTAAATTTCTTGTTAACTCCTCTGTTTGGCTAAATAGTATTTCTTTTAACTTTTCTTTATCGTCAATATCATGATGTAGCGTCTCTGATATACTGATACTTTCATTTTTACTATTTCTTGGACTTACTTTAGAATCATCTATTCCAAGCGCTGACTCTTTTATAAACCTTCCTTGATTTTTAAAATTCTTTATTAATAACATATCATCTGCTTTGGCTAGATCTTTTATAGTTTTTATTCCTAAACTGTTTAATTTGTTAGCAGTAATTTTACCTACCATAAATAATTTTGCTACTGGTAATGGCCACATTTTATTTTCTATTTCTTCCTTATATAAAGTATGAACTTTATCTGGTTTTTCAAAATCTGATGCCATTTTAGCACATAATTTATTATTTCCTACACCAACATTAACTGTAAAACCAAATTTTTCCTTAATATCATTTTTGATTTTATGAGCTAGGGATAAGTAATCTTTATATAAAAGGTTAGTTCCTGTTAAATCTAAAAAACATTCATCTATTGAAAACCTTTCAATATTAGGTGTATATTGTTTTAAATAATTATACATTTTATTAGACTCTGTCATATACCATTTAAAGTCTGCTCTAAATACTTTTAAATTAGGGCATTTTTTTCTTGCTTGATATATGGTTTCTGCTGTAACTATCCCTAATTTTTTGGCAACTGGACTTTTTGCTAATATTATTCCATGTCTTTTAGTCTCATCTCCTGCTATTACAGATGGAATTGTTCTAATATCTAATTTTTCGCCTTCTTGCAGTTTCTTAACAGCGGTCCATGAAAGGTATGCATTGTTTACATCTACATGAAATATTATTCTTTTCATATAACCACCTCTTTAATTTATTTTAGAACATATTTTTGTTTAATACAATAGAAAAAGTGATAATTTTTTATTTTATTATCACTTTGTTTTTTATTTTAATTAATGTTTTAATAATACATTTATTGTAGTTTATTCTACTAAAACCCATGGGTTATTGGCACTACCATCTCCGCTAGAATCTGCTTTTGCTGTTGGTTTTAAGGATAGAATTGGTCTTATTCTAAATGAACCACCTCCATCATTATTACTACTTGTGTTCCATAAATTGCTAGTTCTTGAAATAGAACCACTACTAGTCACACATCGTCCATCCCAAACCCAACTATAATCATGTGCACGTGATGCTAACCAGTAGTTTTGAGCAACATCGTTATTATCTTTAGCAATTAATATATTCATATTTTGTAATAAATTAATATCATTTTGATAATAAGTATCAGCATCACAAATATTAGAGCATTGCTCTACTGATGAACCTGATAAATATCCTACATATCTACTTCCATTTGTAAATGTTTCGTTTTTATATTGTTCTGCTATTTTATTTAATGCACCAACTAAATTTTTATAGCCTGTTCGGCCATAAAATGAAATATCAGTACTTGATACATTTAATGATATCATTTCTATATTTGTTCCATCATTTTTTATTACTATCCACTTTGTTAATTCACATGGTGTTACACTTCCTGGACTGGAAGTTCCTGTATAATATGGACTACTACTATCTGTTGTTGGAGTATAACTTCCTATATAACTTGGTGTCATCTGTACATAATCTCCTACTGCAAAATCTGTTGCTAGTACTCCTGCAGGTATTACATCTAATTGACTGGTATCACTTAGACTTCCTATTGTTACTGTTATATTTGTTGTTCCCTCATCTAACCCTTCTATTTCACATATTGTGCTACCAACACAATCTTGTGGTATTGTTGCTACACTTGTGTTACTACTGCTCCATGTGATACTTGAAATATCTCTAGCATCAGATGGTGTTACACTTGCTTGGAATATATGTGATGCTCCTACTTCTATTTCTGCATCACTACTTAAACTTACTGATGATGCTAGTTCATTTTGTATTGTTACTATACTTGTTGCAGTATGTCCTTTTGCATCTTTTGCTGTTATCGTTGTTGAGCCTGCTACTAATCCTGTAACAGTACATACTGCTGTTGCAGAAGTTGTCTCTATCTCTCCACTTGAGTTTGTACTTCCTCCTGTACAACTCATACTTGCAATACTTGCATCACTGTTACTCCAATATATTGTTTTATCTCTAGAATTTGATAAATTTAATGTTGCTGTTACCTGCGTACTACTATTTCTATCTATTGTTACATTTGGTTTATCTATACTTAGTCCTGTTGATTCTGGTTCTTGTATAGTTACTGTTATACTTTTTGATGGTGCACTTGGATTTGTTGCACTCTTCACTGTTAATGTTGCACTTCCTGCTCCTTTGGCTGTTACTTTTACTTTATTTGCTACTACTGATTTACTACTTCCTGTTCCACTGGCATTTGCTTCAGTATACTTTTCTACATCTAAAACATTACTATCACTTGTAGTCCATTCTACTTCATTTGAATTGGCATTGGCAGGAAGAGTTCCTGCTTCTAATATTGCACTGCTTCCTTCTGTAGTTTCTCCACTTGCCTCACCTGGTGCTATTAAATTAAGCTCTAATATATTATCTTCTATCTCTACTCCTGTTGGCTCTGGCTTGTTGACTGTTACTACACAACTTGCACTATGACCGTTAGCGTCACGCGCAGTTATTGTTGTAGTTGCTGTTGTACCACTTATGCTCTGTGCTGTGACATTTCCTGAACTGTCTACTACTGCTACATCTGTGTTAGATGAAGCCCATGTCACACTTTTATTTGTTGCATAATCAGGAAGTACTGTTGCACTTAATTGTTCGCTTTCTCCTTCTTCAAGTGTCATACTATTTTTATTTAAACTTATACTACTTACATTAATATGTGAGTCTGTTCCATAGACATTTACTTTTATTGTAAAGAATTTACTTTCTCCTGTTACTTGATAGTCCTCTGCTACCCACATTCTTAAGATATAATAATCTGTTCT